>DJPI01000040.1 GCA_002438505.1 Ruminococcaceae bacterium UBA6416
TCACATCATTGACTAATGTACATTTTGATATTTTTGCAATGCAGTGTCTTTTTGACTCGGCCGAATCTCAAGCGGAAATCCGTATCTTTGTTTAAACTGACGAAAAGGCGCAGCGCCGATTGTGCAAGGTGTCCGCATTTTGCATTTTCAAGAGCAATCTTCACCAAAAAGAAGCAAAAATTGTTGGTTAATAAGGCCATTGATTTAAATGCGTTATCAGGTTATAATATTAAACAGAAATCAGCGATAATTTAACGCATTACTTTCGGAGAATGCTTTTAAAAAGAGAAATACGAAAAACCGAGACAGACTTTTTAAAAGCCTGTCTCCCTTGCTTTTTATTGCGCGAATTCTGAAAATAATTATGGAAGAGATTATCATCATGAAGAAAACAAGAAATATCCTTGCATTGCTTTTTTCTCTTGTTCGTTTGAAGAGGCGTGGGTTGAGCTTCACAACAATGGAGACTACTATGACTTTTCATCGTTTTACGGCAGTGTTGAGGCATGGGGGCACTGGGATTCCGCCGAAAAGTTTTTCTATCGTGACGGCGGCGGAGTGAGTCTTGTTCCGCTCGAGAGCGAATATGAATTTCTTTATGCCGATGACGGAACAAGTCTTTCCGACCACGCGGCGCTCGGTGCGGTTTTTGAAGTTGTTAAAACAGAGAGCTTTAAGGCAAGTGACATTTCGCTCTCCGTTACCTCAAGAAACGAGAGG
Organism: Ruminococcaceae bacterium UBA6416; assembly: GCA_002438505.1. Taxonomy (GTDB): domain Bacteria; phylum Bacillota; class Clostridia; order Oscillospirales; family Acutalibacteraceae; genus UBA6857. The sequence goes on from DJPI01000040.1 coordinate 721, forward strand.
GATTCATTCATCAAAAGAGTGTTCATCATCCTCACCGACTTTTTCAAAGCGTTTGCGCATCTCGGCGAGTTGAAAAATGTTCTTTAAAAAGCATCAAGGGCTGTCCGCACGGACAGCCCTCTTTTATTTGTGATATTTTGTTTTGCTTTCAATCTGAAACGCGCGGTAAATCTGTTCAAGCAGCATCACGCGGAAAAGCTGATGGGGAAAGGTCATCCGGCTCACGGAAAGGCGCAGACAGCTTTTTTCCTTGACAAGCGGCGAAAGGCCGAATGAACCGCCGATGACGAACGCAATTTTTCCCGTGCCCTGCGCGGCGAGGGTGAACATCTTTTTTGAAAGCTCCTCGGAAGAAAGCTCTTTTCCCTCAATACACATTGAAAAAACTGCGGCGCGTTCCGGAATTTTTTCAAGAATCCGTTTTCCCTCGGCCGCAAGCGCACAGTCAATTTCTTTTTGAGAGGGAGAATCGGAGAGCTTTTCGGCCGGAAGCTCAACAACACAGAACTTGCAAAGCGAGGAAAGACGCTTTTTATATTCCTCTGCGGCGTCACGCAAAAATTTTTCTTTGAGCTTTCCGATGCAGATTACGGTGACTTCAAGCATTTCTTTTAAAACCTCACAATATCCTCGGTGTTCTCCTTGGGGTTGACCGTGAGCATGTAATCCGTGCCAATTTCTGCTCCGCTTTCGGAAATGGTGCAAAGGCTTGTCTGATAGGCAAGAGCCGGAATGTTGTTTTCCGTGCTCAGATGGCCGAGAAAGAGGCGTGTTGTTCCGCGTTCAACAAGATCCCGCGCAACAAAGGCGCAATTCTCGTTTGAAAGGTGGCCTCTGTCGGAAAGAATGCGCCGCTTGAGATAATACGGATACGGCCCGTTTTGGAGCATTCCGACATCATGATTCGATTCAAGCATAACAAGGTCGCAGCCGAGAATTCCGCAAAGGACTTCATTGGTGACGGTTCCGATGTCCGTTGCAACGGCGGCAGTCCTTCCGTCCGGAAATTCAATTCTGAATCCGCAGCTTTCGCTGCTGTCATGCGGCGTTTTGAAGGATTTAACAAAAAGGTCGCCAACTTCCTCACCGCTTCCGGAAAGCTCAAAAACGGGGAACTTTCCGGAGAGGACGTCGGCGTCCTCCATTCCGCGCAGCGTTCCGGCCGTTGCAAAAACCGGGATTTTGAAGCTTGACGCAAGAACACGGATACCTTTGATGTGGTCGCTGTGCTCGTGGGTAACAAAGATTGCGGAAATTGAAGCCGGGTCAATTTCTCTTGAAATCAGCGCTTCCTTAATCCTTTTTGCGCTGACTCCGGCGTCAATGAGAATTCCGGTTTTTGAAGAGCCTATGTAAGTTGCGTTCCCCGATGAAGAGGAAAAGAGTGAGCAGAATCTTGCCAAAATTTATCATTCCTTTAAATCTGTTAAAATGGAAAAAGGAGCCGAAGCTCCTTCTGATTTTTTAACCGGCGGCGTTCACCTTGCCGTCATCGTCAAGAAAGGTTTTTCTTTCAATGTCGGCGCCGAGGGCTTTGAATTTTTCAACATAATCTTCATAGCCGCGGTCAATGTAGATGATGTCCTCAACCTCCGTAACACCACGCGCAACAAGACCGGCAATGACCATTGCCGCGCCTGCACGCAGGTCGTCCGCCTTGACGGGTGCGCCGGAAAGATACTCAACGCCCTGGAAAACGGCAATCGTGCCGTTGACCTGGATATTTGCGCCCATTCTCACAAGCTGATCAACATATTTGAAGCGGTTGTCCCAAACGCCTTCCGAAACAACGCTTGTTCCGTTGGCAATGGAGAGGATAACGCTCATCTGAGGCTGCATATCGGTCGGAAAACCGGGGTGCGGCATTGTTTTGATGTTACACTTTTTGAAGTGTCCGTCAGATTCAACGCGGATTGAATCGTCAAATTCCGTGACCCTTGCGCCGCACTCAATGAGCTTTGCGGTGATTGATTCAAGGTGTTTCGGAATAACATTTTTAATGAGAACATCTCCTGCGGTGGCCGCTGCGGCAACCATGTAGGTTCCGGCTTCAATCTGGTCGGGAATGATTGAGTATGTGCAGCCGTGGAGCGAGGAAACGCCGTGAATTTTGATGACATCGGTACCTGCGCCGCGGACATCGGCTCCCATTGCGTTGAGGAAGTTTGCAAGGTCAACAATGTGCGGCTCCTTTGCGGCGTTTTCAATGATGGTCAGCCCTCTTGCCTTGACGGCGGCGAGCATGACGTTGATTGTTGCGCCAACGGAAACTTTGTCCATATAAACAAGACTTCCGGTTAAACGGTCGGCATAGGCATTGATCATTGCGTTTTCAACAACGGTTGCCGTTGCGCCGAGCAGCTCAAAGCCTTTGATGTGAAGGTCAATCGGGCGGACGCCGAAGTTGCAGCCGCCGGGAAGGGCAACCTTGGCTCTTCCATATCTTCCGAGCAGCGCGCCGATGAGATAATATGAAGCGCGCAGCTTTTTTGTCATTTCATGGGGAACGATGTATGAGTTGACGTGGCGCGTATCAATCTCAATGGTGTGCTTGTTGATATACTTCACAGAAGCGCCCATATTGCTGAGAATTTTGACCATGCAGCTGACATCGCTGATGTTGGGAATATTTTCAATGCGGCAAACGTCCTGCGCAAGCAGCGTTGCGGGAATAATAGCAACGGCGGCATTTTTTGCGCCGCTGATATCAACCGAGCCGCAAAGCCTGTTGCCGCCCTTTATTATAAGTTTTTCCAAAACAGTTCTCCTCTTTTCACCGCACACTGCGGTAGTAGCTTAAAAAGCGGCCTCAAAAAGGCACAGCCTTATATTTACGCGACCCGTCCGCTCAAAATCATTTCAAAAGCGGCGGCGCACCGAATATATTGACCCGGCTTTGAAAAAAGGTTCAACCGTCAGCCGGGGATGGAAGTCTTTTAAACCAAGCTATTATAACACTCAACGGCCTAAAAATAAAGCCTTTTTCAACATTTTGTTAAAAACAGACAAAAACAATCAGACATTTTAACAATTTTGTATGGCTTGTGTTTTTATCGCTACTATTATTTGTTCTCTTCAAAGATAAAAACGATGAAATTTAAGTAACAGCTGAGACTAATTGAGAGCGCAGGTGTTGAATTAAGAAAAATCAGTCAATTTTTTCAATGTTTTTCATAACGACCTTTCCGAGCATCGGAATTTTCATGAATGACTTTACGCGGCCGTTTTCTTCAAAGGTAATTTTTGTTTCAACCGTTTTGTTTTTCATCACGGAGATTGAGCCTGTTCCAACAAGAGAGTTGTTTTCCTCGTGAATTTCATCAAAAATGATTTTGACTTTGTCCATAGGCTCCGGGAGTCTGATGTCAACGAGGTACTCCTTTCCGTTGTGAGCAATGTTAAAAAAGACGGTGCCTTTGAGAACTATTGTTGAAATTTCACCTTTCCATTTTCCGATACCGAGCATAGCTTCATTCTCCTTTCTTTTTCCGGGTTTGATTATAATATTTTTGTGCCCTTCAGTCAAGAGGAAAAACCGGACGGTAACAAAACTGTTATTGACTTTGCCTGTCTTTGCGGCTATACTTTAAATGTCCGTTCAGATTATTAATTTTAAGGAGGAAAACGAACAATGAAGAAAGGAAAAAAGGCGGCCAAAATCATCGGCTGCATCGTTCTTGCTGCGGCGCTCGGAGTTGGCGCATGGCTTGTTTCCGTGCGCGTTGAGGCCAAAAAGCATAATCTTATAACGCTTGACACATCTTCCGTTCCCGAGCCTGTTTCCGGCCCGGAAAAGGAGGCGGACGTTCAGCTCGGTGAGGTTAAAATGCATTACGCCGTTTATGGCGAGGGCAAAAAGCCGCTCATCCTCATCCACGGAAATGCGCGCAGTCACAAAGATCTTGATGAAACTGCAAGATATCTTGCAAACAGCTATACGGTTTATTCCATTGACAGCCGCTGCCACGGCCAAAGCAGCGACCCGGGAGAAATTTCATATGACCTTATGGCAAAAGACGTGAAAGAGTTCATTGAAAAAATGGGTCTTGAAAAGCCTTATCTTGTTGGCCATAGTGACGGAGCAATCGTTGGTCTCACCGTTGCATACACCTATCCCGAACTGCTCGGCGGTCTTGTTTCCTGCGGTGCAAACAGCCGCCCGGAAACCTTTAAGCCGCGCTTTTCAATCTATGTCAAAATCAACAACAAACGTCATCCGGACAAACTCAATGATATGATGCTTGAAGAGCCGCAGATGACGGCGGACGACCTTTCAAAAATCAAGTGTCCAACCTACGTTGTTGCCGGAGAGTATGATATTATGGATCTTTCAGACACGGTGTTCATTCACGAGTCTATCCCGAACAGCAAGATGGCCATTGTTAAGGGCGCCGACCATTCAACCTACATAATGCACCACGGCGACCAGGCATATGCGCTCATTGATTCATATTTCAAAACTCTTTAAGCTTTTTTGAATGAAAAAGGTGCTGCATCTGCGCTTTACGTGCGGTGCAGCACTGTTTGGTTAATGAGAGTGTTATTATTTGTTCAGAAGCTTTTCAACCTTGGTGCTTATCATGTCAAAGGCAACAAGGTTGTTCCCTCCGCCAACAACAATGATGTCTGCAAACTTTTTGCTCGGTTCAATATATTTTTCGTGCATCGGTTTGACTGTTTCGCGATACTGGGCGCAGACTGAATCTATGCTTCTTCCTCTTTCACCACAGTCGCGCAGTATCCGGCGGATGAGCCGCTCGTCCGCATCGGTGTCAACAAAAATTTTGATATCCATAAGCTCGCGCAGTGCCTTACTTTGAAAAACAAGAATCCCCTCAACGATTATAACGTCTGACGGCTCAACCGTTTGGGTTCTGTTTGTCCTGTTGTGAACGGAGTAATCATAAACGGGGCATTGAACCGTTTTTCCGCTTTTGAGCGCTCTGAGATCCTCAACCATGATGTCCGTGTCAAATGCATCCGGTGAGTCATAGTTGATTTTTTTGCGCTCCTCAAGGGTGAGAGAGTCATGGCGCTTATAGTAATCATCATGATTGATAACGCTGACTTTTTCCGAAAACTGCTTTTTGAGCTGACGGGTGAGGGTTGTTTTTCCGCTGCCCGTTCCGCCTGCTATTCCAATTATTACCGATGCCATTTTTTGTCCTCTCTTTTTCCGTCTGTTTTCAAATTAACTTTTCCTGTTTATATAATAATACGGATTTTGCAAAGCAAAGTAAACAAATTTGTGAAAATTTTATAAACAATCTTATTGCAATTTACGAATACATAAATATGTTTCAAAAATTCAAATGTATAATGAACTTGACTATAAAACCGAAAGGACGATTTTATCTTATGAAAAAAGTTATTGCAGTCATACTTTCGATTCTTTGCGTTCTGTCTTGCTTTGCCCCTGCGGTCTGCGCGATTGAAGATCCCGGCCTCATCGGTATGCTTGAACCGGAGGAGCCGATGATTTTTACTCTTGTTTATAAAAACCAGACCCTCAGCGGTGTTAAAATGATGTATCAGCCGAACCCGAACCTTTCTTTCGGCGGCCCAGGCTATGTCACCGTTACCAAAGACAAGCCCATTGCCATTGATCATGATTTTGTCTGCTGGAAGGATGAAAACGGAAAGTATTATTACGCCGGAGATAAGTTCTATGTTGACGGCGAGTGTGAGCTTTACGCCGTTTGGGAGGAAAAAAAGGATAATTACATCAAGCCTGTCCGCGTTTTCCGCTGCGCAATGCTCACCATGAAAAGAATGTTTGAAAAAATTCTTGGAATTTTCCAGGATTACAAGGACTTCACTGAGGATCGCGTTGAAGAGATGAGACGCGCAACAACGGCGTTCAACACGGCCGTTAACGCAGCCAAGGCTCAGCAAAACATCGTTATCAAAAAGGAGAGTGAGGCAAGGCTTGCCTGCACCGTATCCGAAATTGCTGTTCCGAACGAAGATGTTGACGCTGTTCTTGACAAGTTTGAGTTTTTGAACACTGAAACATTCACCGTTTCCGGCGGAACAACCGCAGACGGAAAAACGGCTAACGACCTCATCAGGCCTTTCGGAAAGGACGTCGAGCTTCCCGTTAACGGAATTCTCAACGCCGCAACAATCACCGATACTGAGGACGGCGGAAAAAAGGTTGTTCTCACCTTCTATAAAGAAACGGCCGTTCTTGACCCGAACGGAATGACATTCCCCGAAAAACAGTCTGAATATATTGATCCTCTCAATCTTCTTACGGAAGAAAACAAGGATCGCCGTCTTGTTTCCTCGGCTGACCTTGAGTATGCTTCAACAAAAATTTATGCAACGATCGGTGCAGACGGAAAGCTTCTCAAAATGGATGTTGTTGCTCCCGTTGAAGCCTCGGCAAAGGTTGTTGTCAAGTATCTTTATGTCAACACTCGTTTTGAGGCTGTTCTCAGAGACAGATATGTTTTCACATATTAAAACCAGGGAAGCATTTGATTGACCGCTTTGATACCCACGGTTGATTAAACAGTTTCATAAGTTATGAGTTAAAATGCCGCGCGGCCGCAAATTTGGCTGTGCGGCGTTTTTGACGCTTATCAAGCAAGAAAAGCAATTTTTTTGATTTTGCTCTTGACAAGTGAACGACTGTTTACTATAATACAAGTAAACGATCGTTCACTTTTGCTTATAGGGGGACTGCCAATGGAAAACACAAAGGAAAGGATATTGCTTGCAGCGTTGGAGCTTTTTTCAAAAGACGGCTTTGAGGCGGTGTCCGTCAGCGACATTGCAAAGAATACGGGTCTCACCAAGGGCGCGCTGTATAAGCATTACCAAAATAAGCGGGACATTTTCAACAGCATTCTCCGCCGTATGGAGGAAAATGACGCAAAAAATGCCGCCGGCTTTGATCTTCCGGAGGCGGAGCTTGAAAAGGACGGGGAAAAGTATCGCCGTGTTTCCCTTTCAAAACTTGTTGAATACTCAAAAGTGCAGTTTCGATATTGGGCAGAGGACAGCTTTGCACGCCCGTTCAGACAGATGCTGACCGTTGAGCAGTTTCGCAGCAATGAAATGAAAACGCTGTTTGCGCAGTATCTTTCATCCGGCCCTTTGGAATATCTCAGTGACATTTTTAAAAGCATAGGAATTGAAAACGCAGAAAAGAACGCCGCTCAGCTTTATGCACCGATGTTTCTTCTCCTCTCGGTCTATGACGCGGCGCAGGACAAAGAGGCGGTGCTCGGACTGCTTGACGGAATTCTTGATAATTTTATTGGAGGTATAGCGTGATTTCCACGCTTGAAAAAACTATGAAATATTTACTCAGTGAAAAATATAATACACCCGAATTACAGTCAAAAATCATGGGGCCGAACCCTTTGAAGCTTCAGGAGGAGCTTTTGCTCGGCTGCAAAATCAAAAAGGGGGAAAAGGTTTGCGACCTCGGAAGCGGACAGGGCTTGACATCGGTCATGCTTGCAAGGGAATACGGCTTTAAGGTTTATGCCTGCGACCTTTGGAGCGACCCGGCGGACAATGAAAAGTTTTTTGAGTCGATGAACCTTTCAAAAGAGCAGATTATTCCCGTGAAGGCAGACGCGTGTGCTCTGCCGTTTGAAAAGGAGTTTTTTGACGCTGTCGTCAGCACGGACAGCTATAATTACTTTGGCAGAGATGAAAAATATCTTGACAAAAAGCTTCTTCCGTTTGTGAAAAGCGGCGGACTGATTTATATTGCAATTCCGGGAATGAAAAAGGATCTCCATTCCAATCTTCCTCCCGTTCTTCTGCTTTCGTGGAATGAAGAGCAGCTTGATTATCTTCATGATATGAATTATTGGCGCGTTCTTGTTGAAAAGGCAGAGAGCTGTGAGGTGCTTGAGGTGAGCGAGATGGAGTCGAACAATGAGGTCTGGGCGGACTGGCTCAAGCAGGACAATGAATATGCGCGCGGCGACCGCAAAACAATGGAGGCCGGCGGAGGCGAATATCTCAATTTCATAAAGATTGTTTTGAGAAAGAAATAAATATAAGAAAAAGAGGTACCGTGGTGGTGCCTCTTTTGGATTTTGGATTTTAGATTTTGGCTGTTGGATTTTGCGAAATTTTTTATGCTCTGCAAAAGGCAAGGTTCTTTGCATTAAGCTTTGAGAAAAGCTGAACCTGACCCCTTCCGCAAAGAATCCGCGAGAAAAAAATTGGCACGGCTTAACGGCTATATAA
>DJPI01000049.1:0-432 GCA_002438505.1 Ruminococcaceae bacterium UBA6416
GCCGCTACGGCTTCCACGGCACAAGCCACAGATATATTGCGCTGAGAACTGCCGACTTCCTTCAGAAAAAGTATCCCGGAAAATATGACGAAAAAACGCTCAGAATTGTCACCTGCCACCTTGGCAACGGCTCTTCAATTTCAGCAATCAAGGGCGGAAAGTGCTTTGACACAACTATGGGTCTCACCCCGCTTGAAGGCATCATGATGGGTACCCGCTCCGGCTCCATTGACCCGGCAATCATTCCGTTCATTATGGAAAAAGAAGGCCTTTCCGGAAAGGACATTGACGTCCTCCTCAACAAAAAGTCCGGAATGCTCGGCCTGACCTCAGACGATGAAAACAACGAGGCCACCAGCGACAACAGAACGATTGAAAACAGGGCGAAAAACGGCGACAAGCGCGCCATGCTTGTTGAAGCAATGTTCTGCC
>DJPI01000049.1:484-26291 GCA_002438505.1 Ruminococcaceae bacterium UBA6416
GCTGCAATGGGCGGCGTTGACGCGGTTGTCTTTACCGGCGGTATTGGCGAAAACAATCCGCACTACCGCACAAGGGTTGCAGAAAAGCTCGCCTTCCTTGGAACAAAGGTTGACGAGGAAGCGAACCACGTCAGAGGCGAGGAAATTGAAATTTCCACCGAGGACTCGGCTCTCAAGCTCCTTGTTCTTCCGACCGATGAGGAACTTATGATTGCCAAGGATACCTATGATATCGCCGTGAAATAATTAGACACAAAAAGCAAAGCCGTTCCGAAAACACTCGGAGCGGCTTTTTTCTTAATTTCAGGCCAAAAAAATTCCGCCGCCCATCATTGTTCGGACAGGCGGCGGTTTTGAGTTTTCTTTTCCGTTTTCCGTTAAGCCTTTTTGGCGGCTTCTTTCTTTTCGGTCTTTGCGTTTTCATCCTTTGATTTTGAAACAAGGAGGTTTGTGAGAATGCCGAGGATGAGAGCGCAGGCGATTGAGGTGAGAGTAACCTTTCCGAAGCTTACGGTCAATCCGCCGATTCCGCAGATGAGGATAACCGCAACAACAAAGAGGTTTTTGTTTTCGCCAAGGTCAACTTCCTGAATCATCTTGAGTCCGCTGACCGCAATGAAGCCGTAAAGAGTGATGCAAACGCCGCCCATTACGCAGTTCGGAATGCTTGCAAGGAAGGTGACAAACGGACCAAAGAAGGAGATTACAATCGACATGACGGCCGTTGTGAGGATTGTTACAACGGAAGCGTTTCCGGTGATTGCAACGCAGCCGACCGATTCGCCGTAAGTCGTGTTCGGGCAGCCGCCGAAAACGGCACCGGCCATTGAGCCAACGCCGTCTCCGAGGAGGGTTCTGTGAAGACCCGGCTCTTTAAGGAGGTCTTTTTCAATGATTGAAGAGAGGTTCTTGTGGTCAGCAATGTGCTCGGCGAACACTACGAATGCAACCGGAACATAAGCGACCGCAACCGTTGCGATATACTGTCCGTTGATTGCGGAAAGTCCCTTTGAGGCCTCAAGGAAGGTGAAGTCAGGAATTGCGAACCACTTCATGTCATGGAAAACCGTGAAGTCAATAACCTGAAGCGCGGTGTTTCCGGTCTTTATTCCGATGACGGTGAAGATTGTTGCAGTGAGATAGCCTGCGCAGATGCCGATGATGAACGGAATGAGCTTTGCCATCTTTTTGCCGAATACCGAGCAGAGGATAACCGTGAAGAGGGTCACAAGGCCGCAGATGAGCGCAACATAGGGGCTTGCGGCTGATACCGAGGAAACCTCGTCAACAATGGCTGAGTCCTTGATAACCTGGGAGGTGACCTCTGTCATAACCTTTCCGAGTGTGAGATCGCCGACTGCATTTCCGGCGAGTGAAAGGCCGATGATTGAAACTGTCGGTCCGATAACAACGGCCGGCATGAGCTTGTCAATCCAGCCGACTCCGGCAACCTTGACCGCGATTGCGATGAGAACATAAACAAGACCTGCAAAAACTGCACCGATGATGAGACCTGCGTGACCGGCCTGAGCGGAAGCGGCGCCGCCGAAAGCGGCAAACATTGAGCCGATGAACGCGAACGAGGAACCGAGGAAAACCGGGCTTCTGAACTTTGTGAAAAGGAGATAGACGATTGTTCCGACTCCGGCGCCGAAAAGAGCGGCAGACTGGCTCATTCCGTTACCGATGATTGAGGGTACCGCGATTGTTGCCGCAAGAATTGCAAGCAGCTGCTGGAAACCGAAAACGATCATCTGACCAAACTTCGGCTTGTCCTGAACATTGTAAGTGAGTTTCATTTTTTACAAACCTCCTGAAAAAATTCTCTATAAAAATGCGCTTTCACGCACTTCAAGACTTAATGATTTTTACGCACTCATCTTCCTCATAGGGCTTGATGCAAACCTTGACAACCTCACTGCTTGAGGTCGGAATATTTTTGCCAACATAGTCCGCACGAATCGGAAGCTCGCGGTGGCCGCGGTCAACAAGAACGGCAAGCTGAATTTTTGCCGGCCGGCCGAAAGAGAGAATCGCGTCTATTGCGGCGCGCGCCGTCCGTCCGGTGTATATCACATCATCAACAAGAACAACCGTTTTTCCGTTCACGTCAAAATCAACCGCGCTTGCGTTAAGTTTCGGCTGGTCGGAAACTTGGGAGAGATCGTCTCGATAAAGAGTGATGTCAAGGCTGCCCGTTCTGACCGCCGCGCCGAGCTTTTCAAGGTTCTTTGCAACAATTTCACCGAGCTGTTCGCCGCGGCGCTTGATGCCAACGATGCAGAGGTTTTCGGTGGATTCGTTTTTTTCAATAATCTGGTGCGCAATGCGCATCAGCGCTCTGTCCATTGCAAGAGCGTCCATTACAACAGGTTCCGTTTTCAATCACTCCTTTATGAACAACCGAAAGGGCAAAAAAAGCATAAAAAAATATCCTGCCGTGAGAGGGCAAGACAGACATAGTTTAAGGCGCGGCAAAGCACGCAATCTATATGAACATCTTGTCGGTCTCACTGAACCGCCCTTAAAGATTTGTTTTGTAGACTATACCACAGGTTTTTAAAAAAGTAAAGGGAAAAGCGCAAAAAAACTCATTTTTGTTGAAAACCGTCAAAGCCGGTCGGCCGGAGAGAAAATTTTATGGTGAACTCAGCAGACGGTTTCAAGCAAAAAAATAAAGCCTCCGAAAAAATCGGAGACGTTATTTCAGTTTTCTTTGTTCGATTCAGTATTGTCATTTGATTTAAAAAGAGCAATAATCTTCAAAATAAAATCAACGAACATCTGAATGTAAGCCATGAAACCGTTATCCATGCTGTTGTCCTCCTTCGCCGGTAAACACTGATACATCTATCCATTGCCTATTATATATCACATCCCGGATTTTGTCAACAATTTATTCAAAAAATTTTAACTTTTAGGAAAAGGTTGTAATATGTCGGACATTATTTTCTGAATTTTTTGAATTTGAAAAACAAACGCAAAAAACGCCTTTAATGCCCTCAGTCAATGGCGTTTATGACGGGATTTTCGCCGGAAACGGCGTCCTTTTCAAAAAGCGGGTTCTCCGGTGAGCAAAGCTCAACGGCCTTTGAAAGAACGTGAACCATTGCGGTTTTCGGCGCTCCGCCGTATTCGCCGTCAAGGGTCCACGGAACCTCCACATTTGAAATGAACCTCGCCTTGCTCGTTCTGAGGAAAACAATATGCTTTCCGTCATACTCGTGTCTGATAACCTTTCCGAGCATTGCCGGTGCGGTAATCGGACGTATTCTGCGAACAAGAAGAATTTCAAAATATCCGTCATTAAGCCTGACATCATTGACGTCAAACTTAAAAAGGCCGGCAACCGAGGTTGAATTTGAAATTGCACCGAACGAAAAGTCATCTTCAATAACACCGCCGTCATATTCAACTCTCATATGAACGGGCTTCATATTCTTCCATTCCTTGAGTCCGTTGAGGATATATGCAACGTGACCGAGGCGGTTTTTCATCTTCTGGCTTGTTGCGTATGAGGACTTTGTGAAGGCGCCGAACGAGGCAACATATGAAAAATATCTGTTATTGAAAAGGCCGATATCATAGCTGTTGGTGTTTCCGGACATGATGAGGTCAGTAGCTTTACCAATGTCACGCGGGATTCCGAGCGTTGAAGCAAGGTCGTTCGTTGAGCCGGTCGGAATGTAACCTATGGGGATGCGTCTGAGCATATCCATAACGCCGTTGATGGTTTCATTCAGCGTTCCATCGCCGCCGCAGCAAACAACAAGATCCATTCCATCGCCGTTGTTTTTGACGATATTCGTTGCATCTCCGCGGCAGGTTGTGGTATGAACCGAAAATTCATAATCGCTCTGAGAAAACTTATCAACAATGTCAAATGTTGCGGCTCTGGACTTTGTTCTTCCCGCACAGGGATTGACAATCAAAAGAACCTTTTTCTTTTCGTTATCCATGTTAACACCTCCGGCATAACCGAACTTAAAAATGCAGACAAAAGTATATTATCATACCCTTGCAGGTTCATTTTAGCAAGTGAAAGCCGCGTTGTCAATCAACCGTGAACTTTTTTCATGAATTGCGTCAGAATTGTAAACAATTATAAGAAATTCTCCACCCTTCGGCCGAATTTTCCGAACAATCATTTTTTTGCATTCTTCCAGCCTTTTTCATAAAACTTGTTGTATTTTTCAGCCTGCTCATCCCAAACCTTATAGCTGTCCTCTCCTCTGTGGTCGGGAGCGGAAAAGCCGTTTTCAGTGAGGTACTTTGCAATATACTTTGAAAACTTGACCGAGCCTTTTGAATTGAGATGACCGCGGTTGAGAAAATCCGTTTTCGGGTCAATGGAAAGCTCAGTGAGCATTTCTCTTGTGCAAAGGTCAAGGGCTTTATATCCCTGCTTTTTGCAGTATGCAATGAGCGAGGCATTCTCCTGCTGTTCATCCTTGTCTCTGAATGAGGGCATATTGATGAACAAAGGCTCAATATCGTTTTCTTCAAGATATTCAAACAGCAGCTTCAGCTCGTTTTTCTGGAAGTCGTCAATATCGCCGACTTCATAATCCCAGCAGTAATAATACGGCGAGCAGTCCGTTGTCGCAAAAACTCTGGCTTTAATGTCATAGGCGCCGAGAAATGTTGTGTGCGGCTTTTTGAAGTCCTTTTTGACAAGTCCGTCCTTCCAGCGTGAATGGAAAGCAATGAGCGGAGCGTACCAATAGGCCTCACTTTTGTCAACCGTTCGCTTTTCATCCGTTGGCTTTCCGTAATAATCATAGACCCTGTCGACATAGTCAAAAAGGCCGAACATGACTTTATAGCCCTCAATGCGGCCGGGAATGTTCAAATAAAGGTTTTGAATTTTGGTTGGATTGACGCTGTTTTTGACCGCAGCGGAGCGCAGGCCGTGAACATCAATGATTGCAAACTTAATGTTCTGAGTCCTTTTTGCATATTTCAGAAGCGGAATTGTTGCGCCGAACGGCTGGAGCGAGGTTGCAAGAAGTCCAACCGCAACACCCGACTGCTCATACGCCGCAGTCGGAACAAAGCCGTATTTCACAACACTCGTTCCGAGGGCAACGCCGTCAACGGTATTTTTTTCAAACTCGGCAAACGCCGCAAGGCTGCGTGTGTCATGGTTCGGCGGATAGTCATACCGCGCGGCAACATATCCAACCGAAAGAACAAGAAGGAGCATGAAGGAGGCAACTCTGAGCCATTTTTTGTTTTTCATAAGCAATATATGAAACACGGGAAAATATAACACAAAAATCCGTGTTTTTCCTTTCTAAAGAATTTATCAGAACTGCTGATAAACAAAGTCGGAAGCGTTGAAGTCACCGCCGTATGCGCCGTAAATGAGAACAAAGCAGACGGCTGCAATGATGAATATCCAGCGGAAGAGCATGTTCTGTTCATCAAGCTTTTGACGCAGCTTCATTCCGCTTTCCTGCATGATTCCGACAACGAGCAAAACAAGAAGCATCACAAAAATCAAAATCAGCTGCTTTCCGGAGGCGCCGAGGTTCAGCACTGTTCCGTCCGTAAAAATCCAGGGGTTGAACTCACTGAACATCCTTTTGAGCATTGAAAGCGAAATTCTGAGCGAGGCCGCCCTTGAAAAGATTCTTCCGATGCTGACAAGGAAAAACGTCCTGAGAATTTGGAAGAGCTTCCAGGAAAACGCGTCAGTGTTGATTTTCAGCCTCTCAATGACCTTTTTGTATACCGGGTCAAGAAGAATGCTGCCCGTTATGATGACGCTGTTCCAGAGGCCGTAAGCGATGTATTTCCAGCTTGAGCCGTGCCAGATTCCGACAAGCATGAAGGAGATGAAGGAGGCAAGGAAGGTTGGGAGCATTTTTCCGATATATGTTCCGAAAACCTTTTTTGTCTTTTTGCCCATTTTTGCAAACGCCTTTGAAAGCGAGAGCGGATAAAAAATGTAATCGCGCATCCACGCGCCGAGCGTGATGTGCCAGCGGCGCCAGAACTCCGCAATCGAACGGGCAAAATACGGGCGTTCAAAGTTGACCGCCATTTCAATTCCGAATGTTTCGGCAATACCGGAGATGATGTCCATTCCGCCTGAGAAGTCCGCATAGACCTGAAAGCCGTATGCAACCGAGCCGAGGAAAATCACAAAGCCGGTATACTGGGTGTAATTGTCAAAAACATTGTCTGCAATGAGGCCGATGTATTCCGCAAGGGTGAGCTTTTTGATAACGCCCCAAAGCGCAAGCTCAAGACCATGGCGGAACTTCACCGGGTCAAAGCGGTTGCCCTCAAAAAGCTGCGGTGCAAGCGCGCCGTAACGTCCGATGGGGCCTTGAATAATCTGAGGAAAGAAGCAGACAAAAAGCGCAATCTTCGCCGGATTCTTTTCCGCCGCAAGCTTTCCTCTGTAAACGTCAATGATATAGCTCGTTGCCTGGAGCGTATAAAACGAGATTCCGAGCGGCAGAGCAAGGTTGATTTTCGGCGCGGCAGCCTTGACACCGAAAAGGTGAAGAATTGAAAAAGCCTGTCCCGAAAGGAAGTTGAAATATTTCAAAAAAACAAGAAAGCCGAAGCAGACAACAAGGCCAAGCGCAAGAATGAGGCGCTTTTTATGCTGAACAGAAAGGCGGTACTGCTTTTTTTCGTCACGCGTAAGCTCGGGATGAGCGGCAAGATACGCCTTTTGAATGTTGTTATGCTTATCAAGCCAAAGGGCAACAAGCCAGATGCAGACCGTTGTGAGCAGCATGAAGTATCCTGTGGATATTCCGCCTATGAAGTAAAAAACAAGGCTTGAACCAAGAAGAACCGTCCACCGCTTTTTCAGCGGAAAGACATAGTAAAGAATGCCCGTCACAAGCCACAGAAGGGCAAAGTCCAATGATATCAGCGTCATAAATTTCCGGTGGGGCGGAAAAACCGCCTTGTCCTTTCATTATGTATTCAAGTTTCCGGCAAAAAGCGCCGTTTATGAGGCAGAACGCCGCCTTAAAGGCGGCGCAGACAAAAATCAGTCAAGAAGCGATTCAATAAGCTTGACCATTGCGTCAACGGAGTCAAAATTCTCCGGCTCAAGCTCGTCAATGCCGACTGTGATGTCAAATTCCGAGTTAATTTCCGCAACAAGGGAAACAATGTCAAAGGAATCAAGAACGCCATCGGTAACAAGCGCGTCCTCGTTTTCAAAATCAATTTCCGGATGAAGGTCATTCAAGATGCTCAAAAGCGTTTCTTTAATTTTCATTTTGTCATTAACTCCTTTTGTTTTGCCGCGCTGCGGCATAATTTTTTAATTGGATTGCTTAAATTTTTATATACTGCTCGCTTCTTGTTTTTTCATCAAGGAAGCCGAGCTTGCTGTAAAGCGAGAGAGCCGGAACATTTTTTTCATCCACCCAAAGCTTCACGGTTGAAACATTTCCGTCCTTTGCAAACTGAAGAACGGTTTTGAGAAGACTTTCGGCAAGGCCTTTTCTTCTGTGCTCCGGAGCGCAGGCAACGTGTTCAACGGTGGCGTTCCTCCCCCTGCGGTTCAAAGCAAGGACGCAGGCAAGGCTTCCTTTTTCGTCCGTCAGCGCAAAAAAGCGGCCGCTGTTTTGAATGAGTGTGAAGGCGCGTTTGTTCGGAAGAGGTGTGCTTTTTTCATCAAGCGCCGTTTTCCAAAGGGAAAGAACGTCATCATAATTTGCGGTTTTTGTGAGCTGATAGCCGGGCGCAAACTCCGTTTCAAACGCCCCGTTCTCAGTCTCTTTAAGCTGAAGAACAAGCCTTTTGTAAGTTTTATATTCACGAAACAATCCGTGGGAAAGGAAGGCCTTCACCGTTTCTCTGTCTCCTCTTTTTCCGCGGAACGTCACGTCCATCAGAACGGGCTTTGAAAACCTTGTTCCTTCAAAAAGCTCTTTTGCGCTTTCTCCTCTTGAATAATAGAAAGCATAGTAATAAGCCAAATAATAATCACCGTAATCACAGAGAACAAAGAGCCATTCACCGTTTTGAACGGCAAACATCCTGCCCTCAGCGGCAAGCCTGTAAATTTCATCCGGAAGCATATAGCAGTTTGAGCGGAGATTTTCACCATGTCTGAAAGCTTTAATAATTCCCGTGTGTTCATCAAACGAGTGTATTTCAGTCATTGTCAATAAACTCCTTTTTCAGCGCGATGCGGTCAATCTTCGCGTTTTTTGTCATCGGCATTGCGCTCATGTGCACAAGTCTGTTGGGGAGCATATACTTCGGAAGAATTTTTCCGGCCTCGGTGACAACCTCACGGTCGCACGGTTCTTTTGACTGATAAAAAAGAACAATCTTTTCCTCGTTTGTGTCATATATGCAGCACGCCGCGTCAACAAACTCAAGGGCATTGACGGCAATTTCAATTTCAGAAAGCTCAATCCTGTGTCCCATATGCTTAATTTGATAGTCCTTGCGCGAAACAAAGTAAAGATTTCCGTCCTCGCCGTATTTTGCAAGATCTCCCGTGCGATAGATAAGCTCGGGATAGAAAGGATTGCAGGGATTCTGGCAAAACGCCTCGGCCGTTTTCTTGGCGTTGTTGTAATAGCCGAGGGCAAGGGACGTTCCCCTGACGCAGATTTCACCCTTGACGCCGGGTTCTTCAATGAGCGTGTCGCCGTCAAGAAGAAGAATATCCGTGTTTTTGAACGGAACGCCGATGGGCAGCGCGTCCTCGTTTTTGAACGGTCTGTCAACCTTATAGAAAAGGCAGTTGCAGGTGATTTCCGTTGGGCCGTAAAGATTGACAAAGTGAACCTCAGGGAGCTTTTCGCGCCAGTAATTGAGAACCTTGTTCGGCATAACCTCACCGGAGAACATGACCGTTCTCAAAGACAGGGGAACCTTTTTTTCAAAAGCGTTGAGGTTTTCAATAATGCGCAGCGCCGAGGTTGCCCAGATGATTGTGTTGATTTTTCTTTCTTCAATGCAGTCAATGAGCTTTCCGGGGAAGGAAAAGAACAGCTTCGGAATGACGTGCATGCTTGCGCCGTTGCGCAGCGTGGAATAGATATCCTTAACGGAAACGTCAAAATCAAACGGCGCCTGATTGCCGAAAACACAGGTTGAATCAAAAGAGAAGGTTTCCGCAAAATTTTCAATCAGGTCAACAACCGAGCGGTGACAAACAAGAACGCCCTTGGGAACACCCGTTGAGCCCGAGGTGAAAATTGCATAAAGCGGGTCGGTGTCAATGGCACGGCGGCGCCGTTTTTGAATTTCCGCCTCATTCGCCGGAAAAGAAACAGCCTCCTCAAAAAGCAGCCTTTCACCGGAGAAGCCGATTTCATCAAGCATTTTGTTGTCTTTTTGAAAAATTATTGCACATTTCGGGTTGAGCGTTTCAAAAATGAGCTTGACCCTCTGCGCCGGAAGAGAGCGGTCAACGGGAACATAGAAGTTTCCGCTCATCACCGTTCCCATAAAGGAAACAAGGCTTTCAATGTTCCTGTCAATGAAAACAACAACGGCTCCTTTGGTTTGGACACCCTTTGAAATCAGCGCAGACGCAACGCAAACGGCGTTTTTATAAAGTTCGGAATAGGTAATCTCCTTTTTGCTGTCTGAAAAAACAACCTTTTGCGGATAAAGCGAAACGCTGTTTTCAAGGTAATCAAGAATATTGGTAATCATAATGAAGCTTCATACTCCCATTCAATCAACGGTTACTTTTTTGCACCGCCGGAAAAACGGCGCACATAAGCAGAGTAATTATAGTATATTTTACCCCTTTAAGTCAACAGAAAATACAATTTAATTATAATTTGCTTTCCTGTCCGGCGTTTTGCGCTGCGCCGCCAAGCCACATCTCTTCAAACTTGACGCCGGAGAGGTTTTCAAGCATTGCCTTTTCCCCGTCCGTCAGCTCAACATAGCCGTGTTCGTGTTTAAAAGCAATCTTCTCTCGAATGAACGCGTGCTTTTCGCGTGTGAGGTTATAGGTGCAGATAACAAGAAATGCCATGACAAGGAAACAGACCGGAACAATCGTATAGCAAACCGAAACGCCGAACACCGCACGCGGACTTTGGGCATTTCCCGGCAAGTCCGTGTTATAACCGAACGCGGAAAGAATGCTTCCGACTCCGAGCGCCGCAAAGCCGCTGACAAATTTTTTGACAAAGGTTGAAAATGTTGAAATGACGCCCTCTCTGCGCTGACCGGTGAGCATTTCGTCAACATCGGTAACATCAGGAAGAATGTTGCTTTGAACGCTCGCCATTCCGGCAAGACCGAGACCGTAGAAAAACTCAACAATGAAGATTATTGCCGGGTTTCCGAGCGATTTTGTGCACCACGCAAGCAAAAGCGCGCCGGCCGCAACCGGAACGAACACCCTCGCCGGGAGCTGCTTGCTCTTTTTGATTGAAAGGAAATAGGCCGGAAGGAAGCCTGCGGCCTCGCCGATTCCGCTGACGAGCACCAGCATTGAATAGCTCTTCTGCTGGTCAATGACAGCCTTGAGATAATAATAAAAGCACTGAGAGGAAAAGGCAGACGCAAGAAGGATGAAAAAGCCAAAAATGAAATACTTCCTGAAAACGCGGTTTTTAATCACCCATTTATACTGATAAACAAAGGAATGAAAATCAAACGGTTCATTGACCTGGTTTTCAGAGCTTTCCTCCTTTGTTGTTTTGAATGTAATGAGAAGCGGAAGTGATGTCCAAAGGCTCAGAACAATGCCCATTATCAAAAAGCGGCTTCTATGCTCGGGAGAGAAGGTCGGCGTGTTGAAAATTCCGTCAATTCCGCCGAGGATCATTGCCGCAATGGCGAACGAGGAATAGCTTGCAACCGCGTCAAGAATGGTTTTGACCGCGTTGAACTGCGTCCTCAGGTTGTATGTCGGCGCAATCAAAGGAAGCATCGCCGTGTGCGGAACGGTGATGAAGGTTGCAACCGTTTTATAAAGCATATAGGCAAAAATGTACCACCACATTGTTTTTGTTGAGTTTCCGGAGGCGGAAATTCCAAACGAATTCCACATCAAAAAGTACGCAATAACGGCCGGAATGACGCCCCAGCGCAGATATGGCCGGTGGCGGCCGAGCTTGTTGCGCGTTCTGTCCGTGATTATTCCCATGAGCGGATCCGTAATGGCGTCGCAAATGCAGGAAAACATTGCAACCATGCCGTATTGAACGTGAGAAAGCTTTTCAACGTCCGTCAAAAACGGCATCAGATAGGTCGAGATTACATACATTCCGCCGCCGGTGAAAAAGATTGCGGAGTTATAGCCGAGCATCGGCGCAAGCTTTGTTCCCTCCTCAACGCCAATGAGTCTTTTGAGCGAGGAGAGCAGACTTTTTTTCTTCACGTTTTTCATTGTTTGTTTACTCCTTTGCGTCCTTTTCAAAAAGGTAGCCCTTGATAAAGAGCTTTTTGCTCGTGACATCATGACGGCTGTTGACCGGGACGGGTTCTGTTCTTTTGTTGGACTTGTTGAAAACAACAATTTTTCCATCGATATATTTCACCATGACGGTGTGAAGAGATGAAAAAACGCGCCTGTGATTCCAAAAGGAAAGAATTCCGCATTGGCAATGGGGCAGTTCATTAAAGAATGTGTTGTAATCCCACGTTGAGCGGTAATCAATGTTCCGCGCGTCAAAAAACTTTCCAAGTGCGCAGACATCCGAGCCAAAAAAGCCCATCATTATGCTTGACTTTGGATACATCTCATAGCAGACGCGCGGAAGGCTTGTTTTCACCCCAAGGTCGCGCGCGGCGTTATAGA
Source organism: Ruminococcaceae bacterium UBA6416 (assembly GCA_002438505.1). GTDB lineage: Bacteria > Bacillota > Clostridia > Oscillospirales > Acutalibacteraceae > UBA6857. The sequence goes on from DJPI01000049.1 coordinate 12,249, forward strand.
CGGCAATCATCTCGCAGCCGCACCAGCCGACCGAATAAAGCCCGTATTTGAGCTTTGAAAGCTCTCCCGCGTCCTGCCCGTTGAGATAATCGTCCGGCAGATTGATAAGTACGTTATGATAAAAATTCCTTTTTTCAAGCATTGCTCTTCTCCCTTTCAGCTTTTTATACACTTCTAATTATAGAATAAACGGCCGCGATAGTCAACTGCAGCAGGCCAAAAGCCGAAAAGCAGACGAATTTAACTCTTATTAAATAATTTGACAAACATCGGTAATATGTGTATAATCTTTTTGAAAATCAAAACAAAAGGAGAAAACACTATGTCCGCATTTTTTTCAGGCGTTTTTCTGAAGATCATCTCTGCGCTTTCCGCGTTTTTGATGTTCTTTCTCAGTCCCGGCGGAGCAATCCGTCAGCCGCTTGTCTCGCGCTTCTGTCCGGCGTATTACGGAGAAGCGGTAAAAGCTAACGTCCTTTCGGACGTCAATGTTCCGCAGCACCCCCTGCTTGCAACCGAGGGCGTTAACGGAATGCACGGAAATTCCTATAACACCGGCTCTTACTCCTATCCCGGACCGCTCGGCATTGACCCCGTTGTCAAATCGAAATCCATGAATGTTTTCGGCGGCCTTGTTGCAACGCTTATGTTTGACAGCAAGGGCAGAATCATGTGCATCAGCGGAAATGTTGTTGGCTTCCGTCTGCTTCTTCTTGACGCGGATACGCTTGAAATTCTTGCGGAAACAAGGCTTCCGCAGCGCGCTTCAACAAGGGAGTTTTTCAAAACACTCAACTTTGACGTCATTTCAAACGACACCTCCGGCGGCGCATACTGCCACCTTCTCAAGGGCGACAGACCGATTATCGGAAACTCGGACAATGTTGTTCAAATTTTCCGCGTTGATGAAACGGACGGAAAATGCAAGTGGGTCGTTGAGGAAGAATATGACCTCATGCCGTACCTCCCCTCCGGCTCCTTCATCACGGACGCCGTTCCCGATTATGACGGAAACATCTGGTTCGTCACACGCCCGGGCGAGGTTGGAATCATTGACAAGGACACAAAGGAAGTCCGCATGACAAAGCTCCAAAACGAGGAAATTCAAAACAGCTTTGCCGTTGCCGAGGACGGAATGTATATTGTTTCAGACACGGCAATGTATCGCTTTGACCTTGACGAAAACAAAATGCCGCGCTATACCTGGCGGACGGAATATGACCGCGGAACGGTTCTCAAGCCCGGCGCAATCAATCAGGGCAGCGGAACAACTCCAACCCTCCTTGACGTTCCCTGCTCAAACGGCAGCGTGAGAAAGCTTTGCGCAATCACGGACAACGCAGACAAAAGGGTCAATGTTGTGGTTTATGACAGAATCACGGGTGAGGCGATTGTTACCCAGCCCGTTTTTGACGAGGGATACTCGGTCAGCGAAAACAGCCTCATTGCCCACGGACGCTCATTCATTGTTGAAAACAATTACACGGAAACCGGCTCCGGCTTTCTTGAAAGGAATCCAACAAGCTATCCCGGTGTGACAAGAATTGACATGAACGCCGACTGCACCGGCTGCGAGGTTGTTTGGGAGAGCCGTGAAGCCTCCTGCACCGTTGTTCCAAAGCTTTCAACAAAAAGCGGCCTTGTTTATCTTTACACAAGAGAGCAGAACAAGGATATTCCGAAAAGCGCCGTTGCGTGGTACTTCACCGCGATTGACTTTGAAACCGGAGAAACCGTTTACAAGGTCTTTACCGGAACGGGCAGGAATTGGAACAACAGCTACGGACCCATCACAATAGGCCCGAACGGAACGGCCTATGTCGGCGTGTTCAACGGACTTATCTCAATTTCAGACAAGACAAAATAAACAAAAATAAAAATTCTCCGATTCGTTTGAACCGGAGTTGATGAAAAACCATTTCTCAATACTGCGCAGTTTTTTTGCGCAGTATTTTTTTCTTTTATTTTTTCTTTTTTCTTTTTTTCTTTTCTTTTTCTTTTCTTTTATTTATTCAGTCTAATATCTATCAGTACTTTATTATTCAGTACTTAATATTCAGTATTTAATTAAGGCCGGTTTTCAGTGTTCTGATTTTCAGTCTACTGGTTTTCGGGTTACTGCTCCGGCGGACGGAAAACAGCCGAATTTCCTATTTTTCCTTCGGCTTTGCAAAAAGTGAAACAACAAGGCCGGACATGACCGCCGCCATGATTCCGACGCTCGCCGAGGAAAGCGGCCCGTCAAGAACACCGAGCAGGCCTTTTTCGGCAACGGCTTGCTTTGTTCCTTTTGCAAGGTTATAGCCAAAACCGGTCAGCGGAAGCGTTGCACCGGCTCCGCCCCATTTTGCAAGCGGCTCATAAAGCCCCACGGCGCCGAGAACAACGCCGCAGACAACAAACAAAACAAGAATTTTTCCGGGCGTGAGCTTTGTCAGGTCAATGAGAAGCTGACCGGCAACGCAGATGAGTCCGCCAACAAGAAACGCCTTGCAAAGCTCAAGAAACATCTCCACCGTCACATCACCGCCTTAATTTTTGAGATACACTTTTTGACGCATTTTTTGTTGTCCGTAAGACAGCAGGCCGCTGCACCGAGCAAGGCGAGAGCAAGCATTACGGCGAGCACCTTTTTCAAAACGCAGAGACATTTGTTGAGCTTCATCAGACACATGAAAAATTTTACGCAGGAAAGAGCTTTCATTTTCTTTTACCCCCTTTATCTTTTTATGAGAACCGCGTGGGCAATTCCGGGGATGCTTTCGCCCTGGAGCGAGGAAACGGGAGACATCAAAGCGCCCGTTGCAACAAACAGCACCTTTTTGAAAAAGCCGTTGCGGAATCTGTTGAGAATATATGAACACAGCACGCTTGCGCTGCAGCCGCAGCCGGAGCCGCCGGAATGGACATCCTGCGCCTTCCTGTCAAAAATCAGAAGGCCGCAGTCGTTATGAACCGAGGAAAGGTCAATGCCCTCCTCTTTGAGCATAAGCTCCTTCAGAAGGTCACTGCCGACTTTTCCGAGGTCGCCGGTCAAAATCATATCGTAGTCCGCCGGCGTTGTGCCTGTATCGCGCAAAAAGTCCGCAATCGTCTTTTTGGCCGCCGGAGCCATTGCCGCACCCATGTTGTTTGCGTCCGTTATTCCAAGGTCGCATATCGTTCCGATGTGAATGCAGTCGATATACGGACTTGCCGCGGAAGTCTTGTTTTTGAGGACGGCCGCGCCCGCTCCGGTCACCGTCCACTGCGCCGTTGGAGTGCGCTGACCGCCGTATTCAAGCGGATAACGAAACTGCTTTTCCGCCGAACAAAAATGGGAGCAGGTTGCCGCAACGCAGCAATCAAAGCCGCCCGTTTCAATCGCGAGCGAGGCCATGCAAAGCGAAAGCGCCATTGTTGAACACGCGCCGTAAAGGCCGCAGAACGGAATTTGAAGCTCTCTCAGCCCGAACGAGGAACCGATGCACTGGTCAAGCAGGTCGCCGGAAAAGACCGCGTCAACCTCGCTTTTTTCAATTTTTCCGTTTGCAAGCGCTTTTTTTATCGCCGTTTTGAGAAGCTCGCTTTCCGCTTTTTCCCAAGTTGGAAGGCCAAGGGTATCGTCCTCAAAAACAAGGTCAAATTCCTTTCCGAGAGGGCCTTCACCCTCCTTTTTTCCAACCGCGGCCGCGTTTGCAATTATGCGCGGCTTTTTTTCAAGAAAAACCGTTTTTCCTTTTCTCTCTGCCAAAAGCTTTTCCTCCCTCTCAATACAGGCCGAATATATAAATAATGAGTCCGTAGACAACGGCGCTGCCGCAGCCGAAAACAATCACGGGGCCTGCAAGCTTGAACATATTCGCCGCCGTTCCGAGAATGAAGCCCTCGGAAGAAAACTCCATTGCGGGCGAAACGATTGAGTTTGCAAAGCCCGTTATCGGAACGGCAGTGCCTGCTCCGGCGTGCTTTCCGATTTTGTCAAAAACACCAAAGCCCGTCAAAATTGCCGTTATTGCAATGATAACAACAAGAACAAGCGCCTTGACCTCTTCAAGCGTCATTTGCGTTTTTGAAAAAAGAGACGTCAAAAGCTCGGCAAAGCAGCAAATCAGGCCGCCTGCGAGAAACGCTTTGAGGCAATCAAGAAGCACCGGAGAGGAGGGCGAGGAGCGCTTCGCCATGTTTGAATATTCTTCCTTTGATACCGACACTAAAAATCACTTCCCGTTAAGTTCATCACGGCTATTTTTGCCGCTATGTTCAGAATTATGCAGGCAAAGAGCTTTCAATCGCGGTTTTTTCACACTTTAACTTGACAAAGTGAAAGGCTGAAGATAAAATAGATTAAAAATGCGGCCTTCTCTTTCCGCGCCGCAAAAAGAAATGAGGTTATCAAAAAAATGGCTGTTTTCAAATCTTTCAAAGCCGTTCGTCCGCTGCCGGAAAACGCGGAAAAAATTGCCGCTTTGCCCTATGACGTAATGAACAGCGCCGAGGCGCGGGAAATGGTCAAAGGCAACGCCCTTTCCTTCCTCCACGTTGACAAGGCCGAAATTGACCTTGATGAGTCCATTGATCCGTATGACGAAAAAGTCTACCTCAAAGCGCGCGAAAATTTGGATGCGCTTCAAAAAAACGGTTACTGCAAGCAGGATGAAGCTCCCTGTTTTTATATCTACCGCCAGATTATGGACGGCCGCGCACAGACCGGACTTGTCGGCTGCGCCGGAATTGACGATTACATAAACGGCGTCATCAAAAAGCACGAGTTCACTCGCGCAGACAAAGAGCAGGACAGAATCAACCATGTTGATTACTGCAACGCCAACACCGGCCCGATTTTCCTCACCTACCGCGAGAATGATTTCATCAGCGAAACCGTTTCCGGCTGGAAAAGTTCTCACGCCCCGGTCTATGACTTTGAAAAGGAAGGCGTTCAAAACACCGTCTGGGTCATTGACGACAGCGAAACAAACAAAAAGCTCACGGACGCTTTTTCAAAAATCGACTCGCTTTATATTGCGGACGGACACCACCGCTGCGCCTCGGCCGTCAAGGTCGGCCTCAAAAGGCGGGAGCAGTTTCCGAATTATGACGGAAGCGAGGAATTCAACTTTTTCCTTGCCGTTGCATTCCCGAAAAACGAGCTTGCAATCATGGACTATAACCGCGTTATCAAAGACCTGAACGGGCTGACAAACGAGGAGTTTTTTGAAAAGCTTTCAGAAAAATTCACGGTTGAAGAATATAAAAAAGAGGGCGCTTACCGTCCGGAAAAGCGCCACACTTTTGGAATGTATCTTGACAAAAAGTGGTATAAGCTTGAGGCAAAGAGCGGCTCGTTCAACGAAAACGACCCCGTTTCAAGGCTTGACGTTTCAATTCTTCAAAGCAACTGCATCTCTCCGATTTTCGGCATAGACGACCCGAGAACGGACAAGCGGATTGACTTTGTTGGCGGAATCCGCGGCCTTTTTGAGCTTGAAAGGCGTTGCAAGCTGGACATGAGAATTGCCTTTTCAATGTTCCCAACCTCACTTGACGAGCTGATGGACATTGCCGACGCAGGCAAGGTCATGCCGCCGAAATCAACGTGGTTTGAACCGAAACTTCTCAGCGGACTTTTCATTCACAAGCTGGGATAAATGAGTTGTTAACAAAAAGACCTGCTGCCCGGCTTAATGCAGACAGCAGGTTTTTTGCGGTTTTTGAAAGGACTGATTATATTGACTGAAAAGCTTTATGACCTTAACAGCTACCTCACTGAATTCGCCTGTAAAGTTGTTTCGGTTTACAGCGATGAACAATATACCTATGTTGAAACCGACCGGACGGCGTTCTTTCCGGAGGGCGGAGGCCAGAGCAGCGACCGCGGTTTTCTCGGTTCGGCCTATGTTGAAAATGTTCAGCTCAAGGGCGGAAAAATCCTTCACTATATTAAAAACGATGTTGAAAACGTGAGGAATTTCACACCCGGAGCCGAAATCACGGGAAAAATTGACTTCAAAAAGCGGTTTTCCGATATGCAGCAGCACACCGGAGAGCACATTTTCTCCGGTATTGTTCATTCTCTGTTCGGGTTTGAAAACGTCGGCTTTCACCTCGGAACCGACTTTGTGACCATTGACACAAGCGGTGAGTTGAGCGATGACGACATCTGTAAAGCGGAAAGCCTTGTCAATGAGACGATTTGGAAAAACCTTAAAGTTCGCGTTTTCTATCCCTCAAAAAGGGAGCTTGAAACACTTTCCTATCGCAGCAAAAAGGAAATTGACGGCGCTCTGCGCATTGTTGAAATTCCGGGCGTTGACGTCTGCGCCTGCTGTGCACCGCACGTTAAAAGAACGGGAGAAATCGGCTCGTTCCGCGTTGTCAAAAGTGAACGCCACCGCGGCGGAACAAGGCTTTTTGTCCTCTGCGGCGAGCGCAATATGCTTGATGCGCGAGAAAAGCTTTTGCAAAACTATCTTGTCAGCAATCTTCTCGTGACTAAGGAGACGGAGACTTTCAAAATGGTTCAAAAGCTCAAAGAAGAAAGAGCCGCTCTTGCGCTTGAAAACGCCGCTCTGAAGCGCGAAATTTCAGCGCTGAAAAGCGAAAGTATTGAGTCCGGCGAACGCATTATTCTTTTTTCAGACATCGATAACACGGACGAAGCACGCTCCCTTGCAGACAGACTGGCAGAAAAGGCAACGGAGTTTGCGGCGGTGCTTTTCGGCTCAAATCATAGCCGCTATGTCATCATCTCCAAGACCGGGTTTGACCTTTCTGCTCTTTGCAAGGAGCTTGGGAAAAGGTTTTCCGGCCGCGGCGGCGGACGCAACGGGATTGTTCAGGGTTCTCTTTCGGCGCCGGAGGGGGCGGAAGAATTTCTCAAAGAATTTCATTTTTAAGAGCATTGATATTGAAAAGAACGGCGCAAAATGATATCATAATTCAAAAGGCTGAAAGGGTGAACAAAATGTCAGACAAAAGCTGCGAGTTTTGCGAGCATCTTCTCTATGACGATGCAGAAGAGGAATATTACTGCGATGTCTCCTTTGATGAGGATGAAACGGCGCGTTTTTTGAGCGGACGGACTGCCTGCCCTTTCTTTAAGTATTATGAAAACGAATATAAAATGGTTGAAAAACAGAATTGAGGTCATTTTCGATGGAATCATTGAAGCATCTCTATAAGATCGGACGCGGTCCGTCAAGCTCACACACAATGGGACCGGACAAGGCCGCACGGCTTTTTAAAAAAAAGTATCCGCAGGCGGACAAGTATGTCGCCTATCTTTACGGCTCCCTCTCCGACACCGGGAAGGGACACAAAACCGATGTTGCAATCATTGAAGCGTTTGCTCCGGTAAAGACCGAGGTGATTTTTGCCGGAATGCCGTCTTTCCCTCTTCCGCACGAAAACACAATGGATTTTTACGCAGAAAAGGACGGAAAAAGAATCGGCTTTGCCCGGATCATGAGCGTTGGCGGCGGAAACATTGTTGTTGAAGGCAGCGAGGTTGCGAAACACAGGGATGTATATAAAGAAAGCTCCTTTACGGAAATTTCCGAATACTGCCTCTCGCAGAATATAAGAATCAGTGACTATGTTTTTGAAAACGAGGGCGAGGAAATCAAGGAATACCTCAGAACAGTCTGGAAAACAATGAAGCAGGCCATTCATGACGGACTTTCAACGCGCGGAATCCTTGACGGTGGACTTGAGGTTGAACGCAAGGCTCAGCTGCTTTATAACCAGACCCACATTGACGAGAGCGACACAACGCGTGAGAACCGCCTTGTTTGCGCCTATGCGTTTGCAGTCAGCGAGCAGAACGCCGCCGGAGGAATCATTGTCACCGCCCCAACCTGCGGAGCGTGCGCCGTTGTTCCCTCCGTGCTCAAATATATGCAGGAAAAGCGCGGCTTTTCAGACGAGCAGATCATCCGCGCCCTTGCGGTCGGCGGAATCATCGGCAATCTTGTTAAAACCAACGCCTCAATAAGCGGCGCAGAATGTGGCTGTCAGGCCGAGATTGGAACAGCGTGTTCAATGGCGGCCGCCGCACTGTGCGAGCTTTTTTCAATGGGACTCGGCCAAATTGAGTACGCCGCCGAGGTTGCAATGGAGCATATGCTCGGACTGACCTGCGACCCGGTGTGCGGCCTTGTTCAAATTCCGTGCATTGAGCGCAACGCCGTTGCCGCAATGAGAGCAATCAACGCGCTCTCGCTTGCAAACTTCCTTTCAAACACAAGGCGAATTTCCTTTGACGACGTTGTCAAAACAATGTATCGCACCGGAAAGGACATTTCCTCAAGATACAAGGAGACCTCAAAGGGCGGTCTTGCGGAAATTGAGCTGAGAAAAAAATCCAAGTGAGGAAAAACGAATCATGGATAAGCTTGAAACACTTTCAAAAATCAAAGACTGCGGCCTTGTTGCCGTTGTCCGGGCGAAGGATGAAAACGAGGCCGAACGCATTACCGAGGCCTGCATTGAGGGCGGCGTTGCCGCAATCGAGCTGACCTTCACCGTTCCAAAAGCGCACAGACTCATTGAACACATGGCAGACAGATATGAAAGAAGCGGCGATATAATCATCGGAGCCGGAACGGTTCTTGACAGCGAAACGGCGCGCATTGCAATCCTTTCCGGCGCGCAATACGTTGTTTCGCCCCACCTTGACGAAAATATTCTGCGCCTTTGTGCGCGCTACCGCATTGCTTGTATGCCGGGCGTTTTCACCCCGACCGAGGCGGTCAAAGCGCTTGAAAACGGCGCGGATATTCTCAAAATCTTTCCGGGAGACATTGCAACGCCGAAATTCATCAAGGCGCTGCACGGGCCGCTTCCGCAGGCGCAGATGATGCCCTCCGGCGGAGTCAGCCTTGAAAACGCTGCCGAATGGATAAAGGCCGGCGCGGTTGCCCTCGGAGCCGGAGGAAGTCTCACCGGAACGGCCAAGGACGGAGATTTTTCCGCAATAACCGAAAAAGCAAAAAGGTTTCTTGAAATCATCAAAGAAAGCCGGAAGAGCTGACGGGACAATGCGCAAAGCCGGATTTTGGATGTTGGATGTTGGATGTTGGATTTTTCAAGTTGGAAAACAAGGTGCATTATGGTCGGCTCGGGGTGTCAATGACATTGCTTTTTGCAGAACATAAAAATTTCGCAAAATCTAACATCTAAAATCCAACATCCAAATTCGTAGGGGAGTCTCGTGAGGCTCCCATGAACCCAACCTCTTGCAGAACATAAAAATTTCGCAAAATCTAACATCCAACATCTAGAACGCCGGGTTATTTTAGATAATAGATAAAAGATAATAAATAATAGATAATAGATATTTTTTAAACTATCCCCATAAAAGAGGACAGAAGAGAAAAAGACAAAATCTATTTTGTGCGAAACAAAAACGGCTGCCGGGCGAAAAGGATTCAGCCGGTCGAGATGTTTGCGTATATGAGCCATGTTTAGACGGTTATCCCTCTGACAAAAGCAAAGGCCAAAAACAAATAACCACACTGAAAAAAGGAGGCAACTCATTTGAAAAAGAAAAACGATGAAATTACCATCCGTTCAAGCGCAGCAGAATACTTAACATATGTTGCCTCTATCGGCGATCAGGCAGACAGCATTGAGATGCGCTATGAAGATGAGAATATATGGCTGACACAGAAGATGATGGCTGCGCTGTATGATGTGGATGTTCGCACAATCAATGAGCATATTAAGAAGATTTATTCCGACTCAGAGCTTGAGGAAGATTCAACTATCCGGAATTTCCGGATAGTTCAAACCGAAGGTTCACGCCGGGTTTCCCGTGATACGAAGCATTATAATCTTCAGGCGATTATTGCTGTTGGATTCAAAGTGAATAATGAACGCGCGGTACGCTTCCGCAAGTGGGCAGGACAGATTGTAAAAGATTATACCATTCAAGGTTGGTCAATGGATGTTGAACGCTTGAAAAAAGGAACGCTGTTCACAGATGAATATTTTGACCGGCAGTTAGAATACATTCGTGAAATTCGCTTATCAGAGAGGAAATTTTACCAGAAAGTCACTGACCTTTATGCCACAGCTTTCGATTATGACAAAAACGCAAAAACCACAAGACTCTTTTTCAAAACCGTACAAAATAAAATGCATTATGCTGCCCACAGACACACTGCCGCAGAATTGATTGCTGAACGGGCAGATGCCGAAAAAGAACACATGGGGCTTACATCTTGGGAGAATGCCCCTGATGGAAGAATAATTAAAAGCGATGTGTCTGTTGCAAAAAACTACCTCACTGAAAAAGAATTGTCATTTTTGGAACGCATTGTATCACTTTATCTCGACTATGCCGAGTTGCAGGCTGAACGTCATATCCCTATGAGCATGGAAGATTGGGCGAAACGACTTGACGGTTTTCTGGAATTTAACGGCACTGAAATTCTCACGGGGGCAGGCAAAATAAGCGCAGAACAGGCCAAACTTCATGCTGAAACGGAATTCGAGAAATATCGCATAATTCAGGACAAATTGTTTGTGTCCGACTTTGATAAGTATCTGCTGGAACTTGAGGAAAATGCAAAGAAGTAACGGCGTTGTTATCAGAATTTGCCAAAGGATTTGTCGAGATGTTTCCGCATATGAGCCATGTTTGAACGGTTGTCCCTCTGACAAGGCGCGGGCGGACCGAAATATTAAAACAATAAAACAGCAAACATAAAACCGGCTCTTCTGCAACGGGCTTAACTGCTTTGCAAAAGAGCCGGTTTCCGCGTTTCAAGCGGCTTTAAAAAACAGAATCAGCCTCACCTGCCCTTTGCTTTGAAAACCGGCTGAAGCCGTCCGGACATTACCCGAACAAAAAATTCAAAAAATTTTGAAAAACCGCTTGACAATGTCGTGGTAACGTGTTAATATGTTACCATAGTAAAGCGAAACACAAATGAGTTCGCAAAATTAAAAATGACCCCCTTTGGTTGAAAGGAAGTATTTATTATGAGCAAAAAAATTATCGCACTCGTTCTTGCCGTTCTTGTTGCGGCCGTTGGCTTTGTTCTTGTTGCCTGCAACGGCGGTGAGGATACCACATCATCAGCTCCCTCGGGTTCAGAGAGCGCTTCTTCCGAAGATGCCGCAAGTGACCTTGCATATGTTAAGGGCAAGGGCAAGCTTGTCATCGGAATCACAGATTACGCTCCCATGAACTATAAAGAAGAAGGCAGCGACAAATGGACGGGCTTTGACACCGAATATGCTGAAGCAGTTTGCAAAAAGCTTGGCGTTGAGCCGGAATTTGTTGTTCTTGCTGACTGGGGCGCAAAGGTTAATGAGCTTAACTCAAAGGCGATTGATGCCGTTTGGAACGGTATGACCATCACCGATGAGCTCAAAACAAGCATGGACATCACGGACGCATACGTTGTTAATCAGCAGGTCATCGTCTGCAAAAAGGCTGACAGCGAAAAGTTCAAGACCGCAGACTCAATTAAGGACGCAAAGATTGCCGTTGAAGGCGGCGGAGTTGCCGAAGGTCTTGTTGCCGATTATAAAAACGTAACCTCCTGCAAGGATCAGGCTGCCGCTCTCCTTGAAGTCAAGACCGGCGCAGCGGACGTTGCCGTTATTGACATGACAATGGCCAAGACCCTCACCGCTGACGGCGCAAGCTATTCAGACCTTGCATACACCGCAGAGCTTTCAAACGAGGAATACGGAATTGGCTTCAGAAAGGGCTCGGATCTTTGCACTGAGGTTAACAAGATTACCGAAGAACTCAAGGCCGACGGCACGCTCAAAGCCCTTGCCGAAAAATATAAGCTCACTCTTGCTGCGTAAGCAAAATACGGATTACTAAAACAAAAAAGCAGGGCGCGGTTTTTGCCGTGCTCTGCTTAAATCAGATTTACGGAGTTTAAAATGTCACAGATTTTCAGTTCACTTTTTGAAGGCTTCAGCGTGACGCTTGAGCTTTTTGCGCTCACGCTGCTCATCTCGCTGCCGCTCGGTCTCATCATCAGCTTCGGCTCAATGAGCAAAATTCCGCCCGTCAAATGGCTTGTTAAAACCTTTGTCTGGATCATTCGCGGAACGCCGCTCATGCTCCAGCTCATTGTTTTCTTTTACGGTCCGGGTCTTATCGGAACCTGGGCGGGCAACCTTGCCGCAAGCTCCGGCAGCACAAATTCCTTTCTGCTCTGGCTTTCCTCGTGGCACGTTATGGATCGCTTCCTTTCAACGCTCATAATGTTTTCAATCAACTATGCCTGCTATTTTTCGGAGATTTACCGCGGCGGAATCGAAAGTATTCCCCACGGTCAGTATGAGGCGTGTCAGGTTCTCGGAATGACAAAGAGCCAAACCTTTTTCAGGGTCATTCTCATGCAGATTGTCAAGCGCATTTTGCCGCCAATCGGCAACGAGGTTATCACCCTTGTTAAGGATACCTCTCTTGCGCGCGTAATTTCCGTCTATGAGCTCACATGGGCGGGCGAGGCCTTCATAAAGTCCAAGGGACTGATGTGGCCGCTTTTAACAACCGGCGTTTTCTATCTCCTTTTCAACGGCATTGTTACCGTTGTTATGGGAAGAATTGAAAAAAAGCTTGATTATTACAAAGGATGAGGTGGTTCTGATATGGCAATTCTTGAAGTGAAAAACATTGAAAAAGCGTTCGGAAACACCAAGGTTCTCAAGGGTGTTTCATTTGAGCTTGAGGAGGGCAACGTCCTTTCAATCATCGGCTCCTCCGGAAGCGGAAAAACAACTCTTTTGCGCTGCATCAATTTTCTTGAAACCGCAGACAGCGGAAAAATTACTGTTGACGGCGATGTGATTTTTGACTCGGAGAGCGGCGAGGCTTTCACCGCAAAGCAAAAAAGGGAAAAGCAGCTCAAAATCGGCCTTGTTTTTCAGCAGTTCAACCTTTTTCCGCAGTACAATGTTCTTGACAATGTTACCCTTGCAATGAAAATGCAGGCAAGGGAGCGCCCGGATTTCAAAAAGAACAAAAAGGCAATTTATGCGGAAATTGAAAAGAAAGCCCTTGCGATACTTAAAAAAATGGGACTTTCGGAAAAAATCAAAAACTACCCCTGCGAGCTTTCCGGCGGACAGCAGCAGCGCGTTTCCATTGCGCGTGCGATGGCGCTTGAGCCGAAAATTCTCTTTTTTGATGAGCCGACAAGCGCCCTTGATCCGGAGCTGACCGGAGAAATTCTCAAGGTTATCCGCGAGCTTGCCGCAGAACACGTCACCATGGTTATTGTCACCCACGAGATGACCTTTGCAAAAGAGGTTTCCGATTACATTATCTTCATGGATGACGGCGTTATTGCCGAGGAGGGCAAGGCCAGGGAAGTTATTGAAAATCCGCAGTCGGAACGGCTTAAGGCATTTTTAAGCAAGATTTCGGACTGATATTGAATATTGGCTTTTGAAAAATATGAACGGTTTTGTACGGGGGTCGCTTAGGCTCCCGTTTTTTCTTTTGCAGAGCATAAAAATAAACCTCGGCATCGTACGGGGGTCGCTTGAGCCTCCGCCTTTTTCGAGTTTTCTTTTATGGGGAAGTTGTTTTATTTTTTTACGCTCTCACGCTCCGCTGGGAGTACTTTTGTCGCGTGTCACAAAAGTACCCAAAAACACGCTTATTTCATCCGCGAAAGAGCCGACCCAAAGTAATTCCTGCGGAATCTACTTTGGGTCCCACGTCTTCTTTCGCGGAAAGTTAAGTTCTGCATTCTTCCCATATTCAAACGAAAATCCGCTTCTGCAACCGCACACTCTATGGTGCATTTACATTCAGCTTGTCTTATTCAAAGCTTTCTGCTTTTATTTATACGCGGATTTTTAGTGCTAACTGATAAGTTATCTATACTTTTAAATTTTGAGAAAGTCTGCACTTTACCGTTTTCGCAAAAAATCCGCGAGAAAAAAATTGGCACGGCTTGACGGTTATATAAATGTTGGGAAAGACGCATATCTTGTAGACAGCAATTAGCGGATTTGTCCGACTGTGAGGGGGCTTTTGCTGTGCGTCTGTTGTAGGCGTGCCGGTTCTAGACGCTAGATGCT
>DJPI01000048.1 GCA_002438505.1 Ruminococcaceae bacterium UBA6416
TACTTTGAAGGAAGTTGGTTATCGGCATCTGAGAAAGCAGTTTGTGTTCTGCACCAAATTGAGCGTTTAGACAGCTTGCCTTCATCGCATTCAATGCTCTGGCGCAGAACGCTAACATTGCGTCAAACACTTTCAAAAAACGTTTGTTACCTTTCTCCGGTATGCTGGATTTAGCATTATTGATTTCAGAAAAGAAAGCATAGGATATCGCATCAAACAGTTTTTCGTAAAAACGTTCAATTAAGCTTGCTTCGGTAAGTACAAACTGCCGATCCTCAATTTCTTGTACGATTGCCATAAGAATCGCTGAATAATCTACCGATACACCAATTGGTGCATAATCTTTATCAACTTTTGTGCGATACGATTTGTCCGTGCACATGATAGTAGCGGTAAGTGTTTCTGCTGAAGCACACTTTACAGTACATACAAACTTCCCCCTAAATCCACCTTCCAGAGAAAATTCCTCAGAAGCAGTTTCCTTAAACGAAAGATTTAATGAGTAGAAATCATCAACAATGAATCGTGGATAGCGATCAGCGATAATTTTCATGCCGTGTTTATATACTTCGTAAAGGTGGTACTTAATATCGGCATAATTTAAGCGGTATGCAATATTTTGAGAAAACTCCCTTTTGTACGGCGATATGTATCTAGAGTCACCTGTAGCCTGATAATACGGAATTTCTGCCGGATACATTTCACGCAATGTTGAGACAAAGGCAAACCAGGTCTTTATAAACAAAGTAACAAAATCCGATTCGGTTATAGACTTCCAATTGTCATACGGATACTTGTTCTCCATCATTTCATTCACCCGATCTCTCTTTCAGCCATGCCAGCGCAGCATCTTCTCCTTGTTCAACGGCCATTTCAACAGTCTGTTTTGCATATTCAAGCAGCTGCTTAGATTGGCGACGAAGTGCAAAGGACTTCTGAACCATTTCTGAGAGTTCTTTCTGCTTGTCTATATCCAATACCGGAACGATGACATTCTCAATTTCGGAAGGTTTCCAATGCTGGATAACAGCTCCGTTTGAGTCACGCTCAGCTTGCATTTGAACAGCAGTGGAGTTAAGTACTAACGTCAAATAATCTGGAAGGATTTCACTTGTATTCCTAACAGTTAGATGCAGTAAAGCGCTGGATGTAACGATATCTTCGTCACACTCTAACTTGTATGCAACGCCTACGCTGCCATCCTTTGAAAAGAGAATCGTATCTTTCTTGGGAAACAATGATTCTGCATTTTCGACAACATCATATGAAAGGTAGATTTCCGGTGGTGTTATTCCATACTTGGAAACATCGCTTACACGAACAAAGGGAATCCCGTCTTCTTGGTATGCTTCGCTACCAGGTTCAATAGATTTTTTTAGGTAGACAAGTCCGCTTTCTCCTCCGAGGGGGGTGCAGTGCACTTTTCTCAAAGCTTCGAAAAGGAAATCGTATTTGGGTTGATAGTATTCTGCATCCAATCGTCCAGTTGTCTTAAAGCTATTCGACAATGTTTTCTCGGTAGATATGTATTGCGGGAAGTCTACATCAACACCAATTTCGTCATTCAAATAGTTCTGTGCATCCTCGTAAGTTGTAACGGCCTCTTGCATGCGTTTGTAGATTTGATTTACAAGTTGGCCTATTTGTTCTTGGAACTTATTCCCAAATACAGGAATAAACAATTGGTCAAAATCTTCAAGCAACAAGCCGGTTTGAGCAGCTCCACGCTTGAACTTTTGAATCTGCACCTGCCCGTATCTTGTTTTGATATAAACAAGCAAGAGTTCTGGAGAAATGCCATTGTCCTTGGATCGCATTATGGAGAGTTTACAACTACATGTAGCTGGATTTTCAGAGGTAACCATTGCACTATTTCCAACAATTGCACCTACTATGGACATTAGAATATCGCCCTTTTGGAGATGAGAACGGCGCATTTGTGGCCTGTCGAATGTGGTACGATCAATCATCAATGGAGAAGCATTTTCAATAAATAAGTTATAAATATCTTGGCCTCTATAATAAGGAACTCCAACTTCGCAAAAACTATCCGAAATGCTCATATGGTTGCCATCAGATACATAAAAACAATCGGCAATTGATTTTTTATTCCAAGAGGAAAGAACTTTATCTACTGCAATATGTTCTTTCTTATAAAACTCCGCATCTATACGCATGGTGCGTTCCAGAGATGAAAGATTCAATTCCGTAATTTCATGCCCATCCATCAAATCCTTGTACTTTGCTTCATCGAAAGGTTCAACGGATGGGCTTATCGAAAAAAACTTAAACCTTCCTTCTTAGCAAACTCAATAAATGCTTCGGCAATGCCATCAGGGGTCAATCCTTCGTGACTATACAAATCGTGGTCAACAATCAAATGCCCATGATGATCAAGTACATTTTCTCCGGTAATGGGGTCTTTTACATAGATCTTATCGCCGGAGTTGTCTTTACTCGGCTTTTGCATTGTTGCAAAGAAGATGGGGTAATCTTCCTTCTTCGGGCACAGCTCATCATCCCACTTCTGCACAAACAGAACGGAGGTCTTGGTTCCGGTATGAGGTTTGAATACATTGCCATGCAAGCCTACAACGGCAAGGATACGGCACCGCTCAGCAATAAATTCACGGATGTACTTATCGCTGGAATTGTTAAAACGTCCCTGCGGCAAGACGATAGCCATGCGGCCACCAGGTTTAAGGAAATTCAGGTTGCGCTCGATAAACAGCACATCACGGCCAACCTTGTTTTGCCATTTACCAGCACTGTTTTTGCCAAGCTCATAATGAGAAATAATTGTGTTTTCCTTAATATCTCCAGCAAATGGAGGGTTGGCCATCACGAGATCAAACTGGAACTGACTATAATCCTTCACTCCTGCGGGCTGAAGCTTTTTGAGTTTCTTAAAACCTTCGTTATAGGTATCGATCCAGTCTTCCTGCTTAGTAGTTTCGCCCCAACGGGAATAGTCCAGTGTATTCAGATGAAGCACGTTAGTCTGACCGTCACCAGCGATCAGGTTCAGTGTGCGAGCAACACGAACGGTTTTTTCATCAAAGTCAATGGCAAAGACATTGTCTCTAACAAAATTGGTCTCTTCAGGAATGCGCTCTGCAGCAGTGAATCCATCACCTTCGGGAAGGCCTTTTTCTCTGCGGATATCTTTCCAAACCTTGAAAATACTATGGACTGTGAAGCCAGAACTGCCGCAGGCGGTGTCGATGATTTTGTCCTTGGTAGTGGGATTCATCATCTTGACGCACATATCAATAACATATCTAGGAGTAAAATACTGGCCTTTTTCGCCTTTTTGTGCCTTGCTCATCAGGTACTCAAAGGCATCATCCACAACATCAAGGTTGTTATTGAAGAGCTTAATGTCCTGCAGAGAAGCTACACAGACTGCCAGATGCGAAGGTGAAAGCAGGATTTTGCTTTCGTCCGTGAAGATACCTTCCCATTTCTTTTTGGCATCATCAAACAGACCCTGAATTTTTTCCTTCAGCTCATAGTCGGTATTTCCGTTGTTGCGGAACTGCAGATAAGCGGTGGGGTCATTGGCGCAGATTAGCTCATCATACAGTTTAGCGAAGATCAGCTTGAAGATTTCTTCAAAGGAATCCACACCAGCACTGGCCAGAACTTCATCCTCCATCTCTTTAATCAGGGAACGAAGGGACTTCTTCTGGGTGCTGATTTTATCTTTGCGTTTCAGATCTTCGTAGGTAAACTTTTCGTTAATGATATCAGAAAGCTTCTGCGTAGCTTTGGGAATATCGCTGATTTCCTCAAAGAAATTGGGGTCTTTTCGATTGTAGCAGGAAATCTGTTCGCCGTTTGTCCAAACACCAATAGGTGCACCGGTGGCATTACAGTAGGATTTCAGTTGTTCCTTGCCATCAGTAAGTTTCGGCTTTTTCAACTCCACGATGATATACGGCACCGTAGGACGATCTTTGTCCATAATGGCGATATCCGCTCGCTTTACCTCACGGCCAAAATGAATTGGAGTTTCCAGCTGAATGCGGCTGGCTGCATATCCGTATTCGTTCATCAGCTTGTAAATATAGAGCTGACGAACTGCCTCTTCGGGAGTAAGCTTGATTTCTTTGTCACGGATTGCACAAGTAATATAAGGCACTTCGCCACCACGGACAGATTTCATAAAGATACGAGACTCTATCTCGGACTTTGCCACTGCGGAGAATAGCGTATCATCGTATGTAGTATTTTTGAAAAGTTCATTCAATGTCATTGGTTGTTCCTCCTAATGCGGAAATACCCGCATAAATAAGTTGCTCGATTTGTGTAACTTGTTCTTCTGATGGGTCAACCGCAATTAGTTGTCTTATCAGACCCCATAGTTTCGGGTTCTTACTGAGTTCTGCGTTTATGTCTGGTGGTGATGTTCCTTTGGCTTTTGCGAAAAGGGTTAACATCTTTTCACGCAGTTCAGGAGGCGGCTGGAGTTGTTCTATTAGTTTTAGTAACAACTCTTCAGAAGGGAAGATCATTCCACTTTCAATCGAGCTGAGAGAAGCGTTTGTAATATCTACAGCCAGTGCTAACTGTCGCTGAGAAAGATGCGGTTGTTTCTTTTCTCGTGCTTGCTTAATCCACTTGCCGAGTTTTTTCTTATCGGCAGATGACACAGCCATTGATATTCCTCCCTCCATAGTGTTAGCTGTCAACTAACAGCTAACACTATGATAGCATACTTGGCTATAATTGTCAAGATAAGGGGGCGATTTGCCCTCTTAGTACGAGTTTGTATTCGTTAAAGTGGCGACAGCGCCCATCGTTCGATAAGCGCTGTCGTTATGTGTTCAATTATTCTTCCATGACTTCCAACATCATCCTGGCACCCAGCTTAAAGCCATTCTGAAAGATCAAGCAGTCTGTATTGGTTTGATGTTCCCGCACACAATCGGTGTATTTCTCAAACAGTTCTTTCTGCTCGTTCGTCATAGTGGCTTTAAGCTTTTCTTCGTTCCGGCAGATCAGCTCCTGCAGTTTCTTGTACTCCTTGGAAGAAGTATCGTACTCTGTAGGCTCTATATTGCCATACCAAAATTCTTCAAGGATTCTCATACCGCATCCTCCTCGCAGATCATCTCACGCAGGACAATTTCTTCTGCACGATTGCGGATGCTGTTTATGGCTCCAACCCATGCCATCTGATCGTGCTGCTTCATGCGCTCTGTCACATCCTCAGATGCCTTCATTTGCTCGATGATAAATTCAAGGCGGTTCTGTGCCTGCTCGTTCAAATCAGCAAGATATGTCCACAATTCGCCGCTGAGACACAGATCGTTAAAGCGGATGGGGGTATGCTCCTTGATGTAATCTCTGTGCATACGCCCCCACCGACCAATAGGTCTGTTTTCTTCTGGTAAGCGAATGTCGGGAATATAGTAATCACCGCAACGAATATAGTTCAGTTCCTGCATCATATGTACCTCCAATAAGATTCAAACATTCTGTTCAAAGATAGAAAAAGGCGGTACCTGGTTGTGAAAACCAAGTATCGCCAATTTTTCTTGTCGCACTCCTGTACGGCAGCTACCCTATGTCAGTAATGTTCTCATACTGTCTTATTGAGGGACGCCGAAAGGACGGTTTTTTGCACTCGTTTCGCAAATATAAATATAATTTCAAATGAATTTTTGCTTGTCAATTCTTTTAACAAGAGCCGGAAGGAGCGTTGCGCTGAGCACTCCGAGCATCACACCCTTAATTGCGTTCAGCGCCGTTGCAGACCAGATTGCACCCCAGAGCGCATTTTTTTCAAGCGTGATTCCAAGGAAATACTTGAAAAACGGCGGATCAATGAAATAGTTTGCAATGATTCCGAAAAGCGTTATTGAAACAAGACCAACAAGAGAGGCAACAACAAGACCGCTCTTTTTTTCATGCTTTTTATAAATCAAACAAAACGGAACCATGAACGCCGTTCCAACAATGAAGTTCATCAGATTTCCGAACCCCATCTGGGTTCCGACACCCTTGACCGCAAGCTCAATGAGATTCTTAACAAGCTCAACAGCAACGCCCCAGACCGGACCGAAAAGCATTGCGGAAAAAAGCGCGGGAATGTCGCTCAAATCAAGCTTCAGGTGGCTTGCTCCGGGAAAAAGCGGAAATTCAAGAAGATAAAGAACAAAGCTGACGGCGCAAAGCATTGAGACGGCAACAAAGCGTGTGAATTTTTTGTTTTTTTTCATTTTTCATTCCAACCTTTCAGAAATATTCCGACAAACAAAAACACCCGCAAAAAAAATTGCGGGCGCAGAAAAGCAGGAACACATGTTTTTCTTCTTCCGTCCGGACTGTGACCGTCGGCTCCGGAATTGCACCGGATCGGCTCCGCTTCAAAAAGCAAAGTTCGCAGGCTGTGACTGCCGGTGAGGAATTTCACCTCGCCCCGAAGATTCATTTGTCATCCGTTTCATTATATGACACTTTTTCCGTCTTGTCAACATTTTTCTATACTCTTGTTTCAAGAACCGTGAGGTCGCCAAGAAGTTCGACCTTTCCGAGGTCGGCCGGGAGAAAAATGCTCTCTCCCTTATAAAAAGTCAGAACGCTGTCATTATGGCAAAGGACGCCGTTCCCCTCCAGCGCAACAAGAGAGACGAACGAGCTTTCATCCGCGGTAATTTCAAAGCTTTCCTTGATGTCAAGCCTGTATGACTTGAAGTTTTCACAGGAGGCAAGGAGAGTCCTTTTGCTTGAGGCAAAGGTTTGCGTCTCTTTCGGTTCAAAGTCTGTTCTTTCTTCTTTTTGAAGCTTCAGAACGTCAAGGGCTTTTTTGAGGTGAAGCTCACGCGGCTTTCCGTTTTGAAGTCTATTGTAATCATAGACGCGGTAGGTGACATTTGAGCTTTGCTGAACCTCGGCGAGGAGAATGCCTTTTCCGATTGCGTGAAGCGTTCCGGCCTCAATGAAAAAGACGTCTCCCTTTTTGACGGGAACCTTGTTGCAAAAATTCAAAACGGTTCCGTTTTGAACGGCGGCTTCAAACTGCTCTTTTGTCATGTCCTCTTTAAGGCCAAAAATCAGCTGCGCACCCTCTTCACAGTCAAGGATATACCACATCTCCGTTTTTCCGTCCTGGTTTTCGTGCTCTCTTGCATAGGCGTTATCCGGATGAACCTGCAAAGAGAGGTTGTCCTTCGCGTCAATGAGCTTGATGAGCACGGGGAAGGAGGAAAACTTTTTTCCGTCCGTCCCGGTGTAATCTTTGCCTTCTGCGGAAAGAACGTCTGAAAGCGTTCTCCCTTTGAAGGCGGTGTTTTCAACAATGCACTCGCCGTCCGGGTGGCAGGAAAGCACCCACGCCTCCGCCTGACGGTCAGTCATTGAGAAAAAGTCAAACTCCCTTGAAAGGCGTGTTCCGCCCCAGATATAGTCTTTAATTGCCGGTGAAAGTTTTAACGGTTTCATTTTTAATATCAGGCCTTTCAAAAATCTCTGCCGCCCGGCGCAAAGCAAATTCAAGCGCTTTTTCAATCATATTCACCGCCCGTCCGGGCATAAAATTCTTTGAAAGGGGCGATGAAAGATGCAGTTCAAAAGTATTCCGGTGATAATAATGCTTGCGGCGTTTTCCGTCATCATTCTTGCGGTGATGGTTAAAAGCAGGCATTTTTTCAAAGCGCTCGTTCTTTCGGCCTTGCAGGGCGTTGCGGCGCTTTTTGCGGTCAATCTTCTTTCGGCGGCAACGGGGGTCACCCTCGCCGTCAATCCGGTCACTCTCGCCGTTTCGGCGCTGGGGTCACTTCCGGGCGTTGTTGCAATGCTTGTTTCAAAGCTGTTTCTTTGTTAGCCGGGATTCTCAGCCGTAATAGCTTTCAATTCCGTCCGCTATCGCCGCGGCAATTTTATCACGGTTTAAAGAATCAAGAAGCAGTCTGCACTCGGTCTCATTCGTAATAAACGCGGTTTCAACAAGAACGCTCGGACAATCCTCAAGTCTTGTTACACTGAAGGGGTTATACATCGTTCCAAGGCCGCAGGAGGAACGCTTTGCCGGGTCTGAGGAATAAAAGTCATTGGCAAAAAGGGCGGCCGTTTTTTCATATATCGCCTTTGCAAGCGGCATTGAAAACGGACGGTAGTAATAGACAGCCGTTCCGAATTTTGACGTGTTGACGGACGCATTGCAATGAATGCTGACAAAAAGATCCGCGTTCTGCGCCCTTGCGTATGCCTTGCGCTCCTCAAGCGTCACATTAGTATCGTCAAGGCGGGTGAGAAGCACTTTTGCACCGCGTTTTTCAAGCTCATTTTTTGTTGCGGCGGAAAGGGCAAAATTGAGCACGCTCTCATTCACGGCGCCGCTCAAGCCCACCGCTCCGCCGTCTGAGCCTCCGTGTCCGGGGTCAAGAACAATTATGGAGCCGGAAAGCGACTTCGGCTTTTCTTTAATTGTCAAAACAAGCTGGCCGCCGCTGTTGCGCGTGATGCTGTAGCCGTAATATTTGCCCTCATTTCTGAGCGCAAAGGTGAGGTTAACGGCGTTCTGAGAGCCGTCCGCACTCCAACCGGCGGAGGAAACAACAGAGCTTTGAGAGGTATCAACGGCACCTGAGGCCGAGGATGTGTGATAAAAGGTGAAGCGGATATACTGAGCCGTGAACGCATTCACGTTGAACTTTTTTGAGTTCGCGGAATAATAAGTCTGCGGCCCGAAGGAGAATGAATAAGGAACCTCCCAGTCCATGTTGAAGGTTATTTCAAAATCACCGTTTTTGGTTCCTGCCGAGGCAACGCTGATGCGGTTATCTCCCTGGTTGACATATGGAACAAGCCGGACATCCTGGGTTCTGACGCGGCGGCCGGAGGCAAGGGAGAAAAACTCCCGTTCAATCCCCTCCTCGCTGTCATAGACGCTGCTTTGACCCGTAACGTAATCAAGCGTGCCTTTAACAAGCGGCGTGTAATAGGGAACAAAGCTGTCGTCATCGGTCTGCGGCGTCCAGGTGTCGGCGTAATCAGCCGTCACAACGCACATCTGGTTTCCGGTGTACCGTTGAGTGTGAGCTGAGCTTTCGGCGGTTATCTCTTCAATCTCACTTTTTCCGGTATTATTTCCGATGGTCACTTTTTCAGAGTCTCCGCTCTTTCCGGAAAGCTCCTGAGAGGCGTTTTGCGCATATATCACGGCAGGCCCCTCTTTTGTATATGTTTCTCCGTTATAATAAGCTATGACGGAGAGTTTTCCGAGCGATTCAATTTCAACCCTGCTGTCCGGAGCCGAGACCGTTGCCGTGTATTCACAGCAGCCGTCTTTTTCTTTTGTTGCAGCCTTGGCTTCAAAGCGCAAAGCACCGGTCTTGACAAAAACCTCGGCGCCAGAGGCGGCTGTTACGGTAACCTTCGCCCCTTTTCCCTCCGAAAGATAAAGAGCGCCCTGCGGCCGGATTTCCTGAATGACCTCGTCTTTGAAGCTGACATTGACAAGATATTCAAGCTTTTTTCCGCACTGGGAGAACAAGAAGGTGTTCTTCCCGTTTGAAAGCGAAAGCTCAAGAACGGCCGAGCCGTCCTTTCCGGTTTCAAGCTCCTCGGAGCCGAAATATATCGGATAGAGATATGAACCGCGCAGGGTGAGACTCACCCGGTGTTCGGCGGTTTCCTGCGTTGCGCCGGGTGTGTAGCCGTCTATTGAAAGAGGCTGAAAAGCAAGAGACAAAATGATTCCGTTTTCAAGATATTCCAAAACGGCGGAAAACTGTTTTCCCGAATCAAGCCGAACAGCCGAAAGCGAACCGAGAAGCCTTGAGGAAACAAAGGAATAAGAATCAGAGAGAATTGTGTTTCTGAGCACGAGTGAAAAATCCTTGCTTTTTGCGCTTTGAACTCCCGAAAGAGCGCAGAGAGAAACACCCGTCCGGCCGCAAAGAGAGCTGAATTTTTCGAGCGTAGCGCGGCTTTCATCCTCGCTTTTATTGCTCAGAGCAAGGAGGAAAAATGACGGCTTGTCCGCCTTGAAAGAGAGCTTTTCAAGGTCCGTCCGCCCAAAATCAAGCTCAAGAGCGGCGGCCTTTTTCCCCTTCAGCCCGGAAGCCTTTTCAAATCGCTTTAGAAGATAGGCGGCGTTTTTTCCCTTTGCTCCGGTCAAAATTATTCCGTCCGTTTCAAAAGAAAATGCTTTTTTAAGAACGGAGGCTTTTTTTGAAATATCAACTTCAAGATATATTTTTTTGTTCTGCTTTTTGAGCTTTTTCAAAAAAGCTTTGAGCGCCTTTTCTTTTTTTGCGGAAAGTGAAGAGCCTTTTGAAAAAGAAAAGGCCTTTGTTCTGAGAAAGACCTCGTCAAAAACGGAGTCTGAAAGGAACGCTAGGGAGTCGGAGGCAATTTCACTTTGCTCCGCAGAACCGCCGGAAAGGAAAAAGTCCTCCTCTTCAATGAGTCTGACGGCGTTGGGAAGCTCTTTTGCCCTTTGCTTTTGTTCACCCTCGGTGAAATCACCGTTGACCGCCGAGGGGTCATTTTTTTGCGTTTTGACATATTTCACCGCGAAGGCGCCGGAAAAAATCAGAACAAGCGCGCAGAGAGCTATAATGACTATATTGCTTTTTTTCATCTTCAAAGATATCCTTTGTTTTATAAAAATACGGCTTCATTATATCACACTTTTTGCGCTTTGCAAAGGGGTTCGGGCTCTTGGAATTATTTTTTAAAGCAAACAAAAAAAGGCGGCCGCAAGCCGCCCGGAATTGATTTTTCAGTTCCTTTCCATTGAAACGTCATTGCTGTGCGCCTTGCGCTGCTTGCTTCTGAGCGAGCGGCGGACAAGCAGCCCGTAAAGCGCCTTTCCGTCAAAGGGAAAAAGCGGATAAAGATAGGTGTAGCCGTCAACGGTTTTTGTTGTGCAAACAACAAGCAATATTATCATAAGCCCGGCAATAAAGCCCCAAAGTTTAAATATCGCCGTGAGTATCAAAAGCAGCGTCCGCGAAATTTTTATCGCGTATCCAAGCTCATAGCTCGCCTGGGTGAAGTTTGAAATTGCGGCAAAGGCCATGAACAAAACAACCTCCGAAACGAACCACCCGGACGAAACCGCAAATTCTCCGAGAACAAGCGCACCGACAACGCTGAAAGAATTGCTCAGCGCACTCGGCGTGTTCAGCGAGGCAAGACGCAGAGTGTCAATCACAAACTCAATGACCAAAAGCTGCGCAATGAGCGGAACGCTGTTTGGCTCCTTCACAAGCAGGAATTTGAGCCCTTCCGGGAGCTTTTCGCCGTAAAGCGTCAAAAGGTACCATGCAGGAACAAGAAGCAGTGACAGCGCAAAAACAACCGCGCGGACATATCTCAGAAATGTTCCTATCATCGGCGGAAAGTAATAATCGTTGATATCCTGAACAAAGTCAAAAACACCGGTCGGAAGAATCATTGCCGAGGGTGAGCCGTCCGCAAGAACAACAACATTTCCGTCATAAATGCACGCAGCGGCGGCGTCCGGGCGTTCAGTGTATCGCACCTTTGGAAACGGATTCCACGGCTGGGAGGGAACAAGGCATTCCCTGAGGCTTTCCTGGCTCATTGTCAGGCTTGAAACCTCGATTGAGCTGAGCTTTTTGTTTATTGAGGAAAGCTGCTTTTTGTTCACGCAGTCCTCAAGATAACAGACAACAACATCCGTTTTGGACTCGCTTCCAATTTGAAACGCCTTGAACGTCAGCTTTGGATTGCGGATTTTCCTGCGTATCAGCGCCGTGTTGAAAATCACCGTTTCAACAAAGCCCTCGTGTGAGCCGCGCAGAACCTTATCAGATTCCGGCTCCTGAACGTCACGCGCCGGATAGGTCCGCGCATCAATGATGATTGCCTCGCCGTATCCCTCAACAATCATTCCGATTGCACCGGAAAGAACAAAGGTTGTGAAGGCTTCAAGGCTTTTTTCAACGCTTGACTCAATATAGGTTATGTGACTGTCCAAAAGCTCCCTTGCGGTTGGACAGTCCTTCATCTCCTTTTCCGTAAGCTTGCTGATATATTCAAGCATTTTTTCAAACATCTCGTCCTTGACAAAGCCGTCAATGCAGTAAAACGTCACTCTTTTTCCACCGGCCTTGATGCGCTTGACAAGGATGTCAAAGCTCTCCCCAATCCTCAGCTTCCGGTTTATCATTGCAAGGTTTTCTTCATAGCTTTTTTCAAAATCGCTCATTAAATCACCGAAAGTATTGTCGGCTGTTTTTTTGCCTTTTATTCAAATAAGTGAGATTTTCGGCCAAATATATGCCGCCAAAAAAGGAACGTCTCGGACAGCGGCGGTGTAAGGTTTGGCTGCTTAAAATATTCTGTATCCGTTATAAAGTTCAACGATTGCGTTCCACGTCAGCGGGCCGACATAACCCGTGACCGGCATCCCGTAAAGCGACTGCACCGCCTCAACGGCACTGATTGTCTGAGGACCGTATACCCCGTCAACCGTTACCGGCGGTACGGCGTCAAGATTTTGCGAGATGACGCTGAGATAGGTCTGAAGCTGTTCAACCGCCTTTCCCGTTGCGCCCTCCGTGATGACATAGCCCGGATAAAGCAGCGATGAATAGCTCTGATATTCATACGGCAGAGAGTTAATTGTTTTCCGGTATTCGTCAAGAATTGCGTCCCATGTCCGCTCGCCGACAATGCCGTCCGCCGTAAGATTATGCTCGCTTTGGAACGTCCGCACCGCGTTCTCCGTGCTTTGGCCGAATATTCCGTCAACTTCAATGTCCGGAAGGGAGTTGTTGAACCTTGAAAGGAACTTGAGGTAATACTGAATGATGCTGACCGGCTGTCCTCTGTCTCCCAGCCTGAGCGGATACGGAAAAAGCCTTTCTGCCTCGGTTATTGTGATACCCTCGGAATATAATTCCGAAAGGCGCTTCACGCCGTTATATATCCGCCTGATTGTATACCACGTTGCCTCTCCGACAATGCCGTCCGGCGTGAGGTTAAAAATCCGCTGAAACTGTTTGACGGCGTTTTCCGTTGTCCGTCCGAAGGAGCCGTCCGTGAGAGGAATTTTCGGAATACTCGGATAGTTCTGTGCAATTCTGTTGAGCCAGCGCTGAATTTCAAGAACATTGTTTCCAACATCGCCAACGCGCAGCGGTACCCCCGGATAGGTTTGAAAGGCTGGTGCAGCATCGGCTCGGCGCAGGTCAATGTCATCGCCGTAATAATACTGCAAAATTTCATATGGCGAATATCCGCGGTTTGCAAGAGTGACCGTTCCCCACTGGGAAAGACCGGGACACTGAACATTGATTCCGTCGCAGTACTCGGTGTAATACGGCTGAACCGTTCCCTGCTTCACAACATAGGTGTTAAAAATTTCATCAACAATTTGAGATATGTTTCCGAAATAGTCGCGTCCATACTGAAAGGCCTGGTCATACTGCGTTGAATTTGTGATGTCAAAGTCATAGCCCCTTGAGCGGTAGTATTCAAGATATATCCGGTTGAGCGCGATTGAAATTTGAGAAATAATGTTTGCCCTTATTGCACTTTCCGGCCATGTTGGATAAATCTCGCTTGAGGCAACATTTTTGATGTAATCAACAAAAGGAACGGTAACATTTTTTGCGTTCGAGCCCGGAGAGCCGAGGTGAACGGTGATGTATTCGGGAACAACAACGGCGTCAGGCATTCTTTTCTCCCCCCTTCATCAGAAGCTCGTTAGGCTCGCTTTCCGTAACATCGGTGTCGGTTGCATCGGTTCCGAGCGGAAGCAGCTGTATGTTCTGGATTGACTCAACGCCGGAAAAAACGGGAACACCAAGATACTGACGCTTTTGAAACATCGGATGGGAAACGGTGATGTCATACTGCGCATACGGCGGATTTTCCTGCGGAGACTGGGAGAACACCTTTTTCGGCGCCGGAAGGAGCAGACTTCCAACAATTCCGTTTGTGTTTGTGTAGCCGTCAAAATAGACCTTTTTGTTGTCTTTCCCTGTAATGACAACATGAGCGGAGGACACCGGATAAACGCGATTCGCCATAAAGACCTGAACCTTCAGTGCGCCGAGCGATTCCGGAAACGGTTCGTTTTCTTCAAAGACGGCGCCGTTGTCGTTTGGTATATCGCTTTCACTTTGGAAGCTGTTTTCCCTTTCCGGTTCTTCCGACACTGCCAACTCTGACTTTTTTTCATCTTTTGGCTCTTCGGCCGCCGTTCTTTCGTTCAAAGCTTCACGCGAATTTTTAAGCCCGAGTGTTTCGCGCAAAGCGTCCGTCTCCTCTGCCTGAGACCGTGTGTCTGAAGCGGCGGCAAAAACCGGTTTTTCGGAAATTTCCGGTTCAGTCTCGGAAAAGACGGGTTCGGCGGAAAAATCCGGCTCAGTCTCGGAAAAGACAGGTTCGGCGGAGGTTTCAACAATTTCTTTTTCTATCGAGCGGCGCTTTGCGTCAATCAGCTCTTTTTTATATCGTTCAATCATTGAATCAAAGCTGTTCATATCAATCACCTTTCATTTGTAATCACGGCATTTTATGAAAGGAGAAATGAATGGGTGACAGAATTTAAGCCGATATCAAAAAACAGCGGATAAAGCTCTTGAGTTTTTCCCTTTTGTCATTCATTGCCTTGCACTGAGAAGCGGGCATTTCCTCAATCGCCAAGGGTTTCACCATATTTAAATTCAGTTGGTTTTTTAACAATTCCATCACGTTTGCTACCGTATAAATCATTCCTTTCTTCAAGTTCAAAAAAGCCCTGCCAGCCTTTTTCAACGGACTGTTCAATGATTTTCCTTGCTTTTTCAAAGTCACCGCACGATAAATTCATAAGCTCGTTAAAATTGAGCTTTTGTGAGTAATCACTCATAGGCTTTTTAAGCTTTTTTCGTTGTTCAACAAAAGCGCCCCAGACCTCCCGAAGTTCCTCGGGAACGAAGGGAGTGGTTTGGTTTGGTCTTGTTTTGTTTTGTCTTGTTTTGTTTTGTCTTGTTTTGTATTGTTTTGTTTGTGGCGTTTTCCGAACGGTTTTGAGGGTTTTCCGTACGGTTTACTGCGTTTTCCGTACGGCTTTGAGAAATGAAGATAATTTTTTTAAGAATACCGGGTGGAACGTCTGATGGATTTTCATCGTTCAACAGCCAGTATTCTTTAATTATTGTTATTGCATTCCTGTTTTTTTGAACGCCTATAAGATAGCGTCTTTGAATGCTTTCTGAGGTCAATACGCCTAACACATTAAAAATTCTTTCATCAAACAAAGAACGTCTAACACATCGCTCAATGACCTTCTTTATAAGGCTCGCTGAACAACCATCACCAACATCTTCTGACATAAGATAACAGTCATCATCGTCCCATTTCAAAAAATAGCCGTTGGTTTCATATATGGCGTTAAGTACATACAAAAAAATCATTACGCCTTTGAGACCGAATTCACCTTTGATTTGCCTTATCTTTTTGTCTCTGAATAGCCCAACATCAAAACTCCAAAACTTCAAACCGCCGCCTGACGGTCTTGGCAAGATATCAACTCCTTTTCCCGGATTGAATTTTCAACATCCGTTCAATTCCTCTCGAATCTCCTCGAAC
Organism: Ruminococcaceae bacterium UBA6416; assembly: GCA_002438505.1. Lineage (GTDB taxonomy): Bacteria > Bacillota > Clostridia > Oscillospirales > Acutalibacteraceae > UBA6857. The sequence continues at coordinate 15,565 of DJPI01000048.1, forward strand.
AAATGTTCTATAATTAATTGTAGAGCGAAAAGAAGAAGTTGTCAAGGTTTTCGGCGGATATTTTGCCGGAGAAAATTTTTGAAATTTGCGGAAAAAGTCGCGTTCTAGACGCTAGATGCTAGACGCTGGACGCTAGATTTTGCGGAATTTTTATGTTCTGCAAGAGGCAAGGTTTTCGCCATCTTTGCATTAAGCTTTGAGAAAGGCTGAACCTGACCCTTTCTGCAAAAAATCCGCGAGAAAAAAATTGGCACGGCTTAACGGTTATATAAAACATTGGGAAAAGCACATAACTAGTAGACTGCAGAAAGCGGATTTGTCCGACTGTGAGGGAGTTTTTGCTGTGCGTCTGTTGTAGGCGCACCGGAGCCGAAAGGACGATTTTCCCCCGCAAATCGGATTTTCGGTCTCCAAGCACGCCGTATGAAAAGCGTCTTTTTGGTTACTTTTGTGACAATCGACAAAAGTAACCCTGCGGAGCACAAGGAC
>DJPI01000003.1:0-1506 GCA_002438505.1 Ruminococcaceae bacterium UBA6416
CTCCGGTGCGCCTACAACGAACGTACAGCAAAAACCCCCTCACAATCGGACAAATCCGCTTCCTGTAGTCTACTAGGTATGAGCCTTTCCCAATGCTTTATATAAACATTAGGTTGTTCCTTTTTTCACTCGCGGATTTTTTGCGGAAGGGGTCAGGTTCAGCTTTTCTCAAAGCTTAATGCAAAGATGGCAAAAACATTGCCTTTTGCAGAACATAAAAAATTCCGCAAAATTCCCCGTCCGAACGCAACAAAAAAGCCGCTTGTTTGTCAAGCGTTTTTTTGCTGCGTTAATGAAAGACACTATATATTAGATTTTAGAAAAATATCTATTATTTATTATCTTTTATCTATTATCTAAAATAACTCAGGCGCCGACTCATCCACAATGCACATTGTTTTCCGATTTGCAAAATCTATCATCTGGCACCCAGCACGCTGAACGCAATCGTCACCGCACCGGTAAGAATCAGAATCACTCCGGTGATTCGGTTGAGGGTTTTTGCGCTCGCCTTGTTCGCAATTTTTGCGGCAATCTGCGCCCAAACAAAGGTGAAAACAATGCAAAAAACAAGTGCTTGAATGTCGCTCACACCCTTGTCAATGGCAAAATGGCTGACTGAGCCGGTGAGCGCAGTGAAGGTCATGATGAAAACGCTCGTTCCAACCGCGGTTTTAAGCTCATAGCCGAGCACACTCGTTAAAACAAGAAGCATCATCATTCCGCCTCCGGCGCCGACAAAGCCGCAGATGAAACCGATTCCGCAGCCGCCGATAACCGAACGGACAACACGCTGCTTTTTTGAAAGCGCGCTTTCCATCCCCTCTTTTGTTGTCATGACGGGCTTGACAAGAAAACGGACGCCGAGCAGCATCGTCATAACGGTTGACATCGTTCCCATCGTCTTTGCCTCAACAAGGGAGGAGATGTAACTTCCGAGGGCAGTGAAAGCAAGAACGCAAACCATCATTATTGTTCCGTTTTTAACGTCAAGGTTCTTGTGCTTCCCATATGTGTATGCACTGACGGCGCTTGCAAGAACATCACTGGCAAGCGCAATTCCAACGGCCTGATAGGCCGGCATTCCAAGAAAAGAGATGAGCATTGGGCTGATGACAGCGGCGGCGCTCAGGCCGGCAAAGCCCGTTCCGAGTCCTGCACCCATTCCGGCAAAAAAGCAAACAAGAATTTTAACAAGCAATTTTATCTTCCTTTCAATTCAATCGCAGTTATTCAAGAACCGAAGCTGTCCGTTCAGGCTGAATTCAGTCCGCAGACGCTCCGGTTCTTTTGCGTTTCCTTTTATGATAAAGTTTTTTCTTTCTTTTTACGTTTTCTCGCTCCGCAGGGTTACTTTTGTCGTTTATCACAAAAGCAACCTTTTGATCGGACAAATCCGATTCCTGCAGTCTACTAGGTACATGCTTTTCCCAATGTTTAATGCAGGCGTCAGGTTGTGCCTTTTTCTGCTCGCGGATTTTTTCTCAAACGGTCAGGTTCAGCCTT
>DJPI01000003.1:1544-7323 GCA_002438505.1 Ruminococcaceae bacterium UBA6416
CAAAGATGGCAAAAGCCTTGCCTCTTGCAGAGCATAAAAAATTCCGCAAAATCTAGCGTATGGAATAAGCTCCGGTTATTTTTTGTTGTTTGATTTTTATTTCTTTTCGCTGACGGCAACCTTTGCGCGGTATGTGCCGTATACCCAGCAGTCATCAATCTCCTCCGAGCGGATTGAGATGTTTGAAACGGTAACGCGCTGATAGCCGGAAAGTGAGGTGTTCAGAGAGGAAACATTGATTTCAATCTGGAGCATGTCCGCCGTGATTTTTTCGAGGCTGCTTTTCGGGCCGATGACCGTCACGCTGTCAAGCCCCATGTTTTTGAGCGAGGCGGTGTACTTGTGATCTTTTGACTGATTGAGAAAAACAACATTGGCCGCCGTGGCGTCAACCGTGGTCTCGCTGACTGAGCCGAGGTCAACAACAACGTCAAATGTTTTTATGCTTTTGTCAACAAGCGCGGCGGCGTTCTTTTCGTCAACATTGAAGCTGAAGGAGTTTTTCCCGTTGTGAAGCTTACTGAAATCAATCGTTGCAACATTATAGCTTTCATACTCCTCATCATCGGCCGGGTTGTATGAAATTTTGACATTCGCCGGGAAAACCGAAACGCGCGGCGGATTTTCATCGTAATATTTCGGCTGATTGACAAACTTCACGGCTGTTTTGACCGTTTTGAGCTTTGAAACGGGGATTGTTATCGTTGCCGGGTTAGACTTGTCTCCAACATCGGTGCAAGCAAGGAATTCCTTTCCGCGCTTGTTTTCCGTCTCATATGAAATTGTTGCCTGAACGTCAACCGTCTGCGTCAGGGGAAGAAGCTCCTCATTAACCTTTGCAACAAAACAGACCTTTTTGAGACTTTCAAGAACAGAGGCGGGGCCGCTGACGTTGACCGTGTTCAGCGAGGGAACCGGTTTTCCGATAAAATATCCGTCAGTATTTTCAAGCGCGTTGGCGTTTTTGATTTTCGCCTCAACATTGAAAGCATCGTTCGCCTTCCGGTCAAAGAAAACGGTTATTGAGGACGGATTGATTGACGCAATGTCAACCCCCGTCTCGCTTGAGCGCGCGGTCAGTGTTAAGACCTTGTATCCGGCGGAGTCGATGTATCCGCTTGAGGCTTCAACAATGATATCGTCCTTTTTCAGCGAGTTTATGTTAAAGCTTTTTCCGCTGACCTCAACGTCAACATTGAGTCCGTCCTTTTCAACAAAGGGAACAAAGTCGTTTTCCGCGGCAAGGGTGCTGTCTATCGTTGCCTTAACATCGGCAATGATTCTTGTTGTGTTTTCGCTGTAATTGATCTTCACGGCCGCCCAGAGCGCGATTGAAAGAACGAGCGAAAGAACAAACAGGAACTTGTTGTTATAGAAGATTTTTTCAAAGAAATCGGTTTTAATCCTTTTCATCGTTTTTCCTCCGTCTGCCCTTGAGTCTGCCCGGTTTTTCCTCCTCGCTGCCAATCAAGAAATCAGAGAGCATTTCAAGCAGCTCGCCGTTGGTGAGTCCGCGCTTGAGAACACCGGCGCGTGCGGCAGAAATCGCTCCCGTTTCCTCGGAAACAACAACAACAAGGGCGTCTGAGCTTTCACTCATTCCAACGGCGGCTCTGTGTCTTGTTCCAAGCTCACGGCTGAGCTTGTTCTGAGTCAGCGGAAGAATGCAGCCGGCGGCGCAGATTCTGTTGTCCCGGATTATCATTGCGCCGTCATGAAGAGGAGATTTGGGATAAAAAATATTTTCAATAATCGGAACGGAAATTTTTGCGTCAATCTCGCTTCCGGTTGCAATAATCTCTCCAAGCGGGCTTTTGCCCTCAAAAACAATCAGAGCGCCGGTTTTTGTTTCGCTCATGTTTGAAGCGGCCTTGACAACGGCGGAAACCGAGGCGCGCTTTTCCTCGCGCTCAATGGAGGAGGAGCGGGAAAAGAACGTGACCTTTTTGAAGTCTCCGCGGCCAAAGCTTTCAATGGCATGGCGAAACTCCGGCTGAAAAAGAAGAATGATGACAATAACAATATCATTGAAAAGCCTGCTGAAAAGATAGCTGCTCGCCGTCATGTTCAGCGCGGAAACAACAAGATAGCCGAGTGCAAGAAAAATGAAGCCCTTAACAAGGTGCGTTGCCCTTGTCTGTCTGAAAAGCTTGATGCAGTAATAAAGCACAAGCGCAACAACAAATATATCAAGAATATCGTTCCACCGCAGAGACGAAACAAGCTTCACGGCGTTCTCCTTCACCGCAAGAATAAAGTCGTTCATATTTTCACCAACCAAAATTTTAAAAAAAGAAAGCCGAGTTCTTTTTGTATAATAAATCAAAAGCTTTATGTCAACCTAAAGCAGTTCTTTAAACTTATAATATCGTATCACATTTTTCCATTCTTTGCAATTAAGTTGAGGCAAAAAACAAAATATTTAACGTCACTTTTCGTGTTAAAAATTGAAGGACTGACTCTTACCGTTCCGCTTCGCGTTGTTTTGCAAAAATTGTGGGCAAGATATGAGCAATGGTACCCGGCGCGGACAGCAATGTTTCTGTTGTCAAGCTTCTGAGCGGTCTGCTCGCTGTGTTCCCCGTTCACAAGAAGGGAAAGCACAGGGGAATAAATTTCCGAGTGCATGTTTTCAAAAACGGTGACGTTTTCAATCACGGAAAGATCCTCTTTCAGTGTTTTTATCAGATAAGCCTCTTTTTCGCGGATTGCTTTTTCTCCGCCGAATGAGCGGATGAAATCGAGCCCGGCGGAAAGTCCGGCTATTCCGGGAAGATTGACCGTTCCGCTTTCAAGCGAGTCCGGATAAATTTCCGGCTGAGATTTTTTCAGCGAAAGACTGCCCGTTCCTCCCTGAACAAGGCTTTCAATTTCAACCCTGTTTGAAAACATCAAAACGCCCGTTCCCATCGGGCCGAAAAGACCCTTATGACCCGGAGCGCAAACAATGTCTATCCCGTCCTTCTCCATGCTGACCGGCAAAATTCCGGCGCTCTGGGCGCAGTCGAGCGCAAAAAGAAGCCCGTGTTTTTTGCAAAGCGCGGAGAGCTTTTTGACCGGAAGAACCGTTCCGAAAACATTTGAAGCGTGGGTGCAGATAATGAGCCTTGTTTCCGGCCGGATAAGCCTTTCAAAATTGCTCACGGTTTTTTCCTCGTCTCTCGGTTCAACAAAGGCAACGTCATATGTGATTTCTCCCTTTTCCCTCATCGTTTCAAGCGGACGCAGAACGGAGTTGTGTTCAAGCGAGGAAATTATCACATGGTTTCCCTTTTTGAGAACACCCTTGAGCGCAAGATTGATTGAATGGGTGCAGTTGAGAGTGAAAACCGTCCGCTCCTCTGAGCATGAGAACATCTGCGCAAGCTTTTCGCGGCAGGAAAAGACCGCCTCACCCGCCTTTGCGGAAATTTTGTGGCCTCCCCGGCCGGGATTTGCGCCGTAAAAACGCATTGCGCCCACAGAGGCGGAAACAACCTGCGCAGGCTTTGGAAATGTTGTTGCCGCGTTGTCAAGATAAATCATCTTCCGTCACCGAACCTTTCAATGCCCATTGTCTGGATATGGTTTTCCGAAATGATGTCAAACGCTTTGAAAATATCGCCGAAAACAAAGAGAGCAAAGTTGCAGCCCTCTTTGTGGTTTGGATTCGGGTTGCGCCGCAGTCTTGACCCGATGCCGCTCTTTCTGAGAACGGAACGCGCTTTTTCGCCCTGAGTCTGGCTTGAAAATTTGATGTATATATAATTCATTCTGTTCACCCTCGTTAATTCAGTTGTTAATCACTAACAATATATGATTTTCTTTCTCTGCGGGTGAGACAAAACGGATGCCGGAAGCTTTTTGTTTTGAGGGAAGTTAAAGCTCGGAGTGCAATGCACCGCAGAGCTTTGCGCTTTCCGGTCATCAGGCGTTTACATAGTCGCTGATTTCTGCGGCGCGTTCTTCAAGCTCGCTTTTTTCGCTGTAAAGAACACAGAGCACGCCGTTGAGCCTTTTCACCTCTTTCATGTTTGCTTTTGCAATTTCATTGCGGAGCTTTTCGCGGTAACGCCCAATGATTTTTTCCTGAATGGCAATGCAGTTTGAATATTCCTTGTAAAGCTCATCAAAAGTTCTCATCAATCACCCTCCGTTTCAAACCGAAAAATTCACCGGTCTTCCTGTCTTTTCATCGCGCAGGAGTCTGTTTTTTCCAAAAACAATGTAATCGCTTGACACTCTGAAAAACGCGGCAAGCTTTTTGAGCTCGGCCATTGTCATTTCCTTTCCGCTTTTTTCAATGAGTGAGAGTCTGTTTTCACTGATTCCGGTGCATTCGCAAACATCCTTTTTTGAAAGATACTGCTCTGTTCTCAGGCGCTGAAGGCGGTTTCCAATGCTTTCAAGCGCCTTCAGGCTGCCAGAGGAGGAAACGTCCTTTTTAACAAGCATCATCAGCTTTTCCGAAAAGCCGTCGCCGTAGCGGTACTCAACGGCATATTTGAGCCTTTCATAGATGATATCGTTGATTTTTTCAAAGCGTCTGAAAACCGTTGAGCGGTCAGTGCCAATGATTTTTGCAATTTCATCCTTGCTTTTCCCCTTGTACCAATGGAGCGAAACCAGAAGCCGGTCCTGTTCACAAAGCTCGTTTTTGATAACCTTTCTGACAAGCTCATGAAGCTCTTTGCGGCGCTTTCTGAGGATATAATCTTCAATATCGGCGTTCTGCTGTGCCTGCCAAGCGGCGAAGGCCTCCATGGCCGATATGTTTTCAAGTTGAGAGAAACTGTTTTGCGTCAATGTGATCTTCCTTTCCGGAAGGCCGCCTGGCTCGGTTTGAATTTTCCGGGCAGCCTTTCTTTTGAAACTTTTCTTGTTGCTTTGCTTGCTGTTTTTACTTGCAGGTTTTTCTTGAATACTTTGCTTGCTGTTTTACTTGCAGATTTTTCTTGAATACTTTGCTTGCTGTTTTACATGTTGCTTCTCCCGGTGTTTTTCCTGATGCTTACACTTGCAGATTTTTCTTACTTTGACCTTCAAATCATTTCCGAACATTTGTTCGTTTACACTTATAATTTTAGGCCTGTTTTTTGCTCTTGTCAAGCGTTTTTTAAAAAAACAGGCGCTGGATTTTCTTTATCAGACCGAAAACGGTATTTTTGAAAGCAAAGTACAAAAAATCGTACTTTGGTCGAAAGCATAACAATATGGCAAAAGTACAGTTTGAATGATTCACGGTTCGCAATGCGAAAGCTTGAGGATAAAGAAAAGCGGCTGAACCGGAATGTTGTTCAAGCCGCCGCCGCGCGCAATTCATTGCGAGATGTTTTTCTTTTGTTTGTTTTCTTTTACTTTACTCTTCTTTACTTTTCTTTGTTGAGTTAATCCCGAATTTATGAAGGTTAATCCCGGATTCATCAGGGTTAATCCCGGACTTATCGAGGTTATTTTCGGATTTACTCGCAATCACCATAAAACCTAGCTTTTTTCTTTGGAAAGAAGCCTGTGTTTCGAGTTAACCGCAACCTTGCGTTTTAATCCTTTTTCAGCACTTTCTGCAATTACTCTATGCGCGGATTTTTAGTGCTGCCTGATAAGTTATCTATGCTTTTAAACTTTGAGAAAGGCTGAACCTAACCGTTTTTGCAAAAAATCCGCGAGAAAAAAATTGGCACGGCTTAACGGCTATATAAAGCATTGGGAAAGGCGCGTATCTTGTAGACTGCAGAAAGCGGATTTGTCCGATTAAAAGGGGGCTTTTGCAGTGCGTCTGTTGTAGGCGCACCGGTTCTAG
>DJPI01000005.1:0-10791 GCA_002438505.1 Ruminococcaceae bacterium UBA6416
TGCCAAACTTTCATATGTTCCCCCAATATTTAAAAAAGGCAAGCGAAGAAGAAAGGTTTCCGCTTCGCTCGCCTTTTAATTAATTTTCGGTGATCCCGCTGCTTTCAAAGTAGTACCTTTCGGCTTCCTCTTCTGCGTCGAGCGATCTTTTGATAACTTCCCAAATCGGCAGCGGAACCTCAACCGGTTTGCCGCGCTGAACAGAAAAGTGCCTGCCGTTGACCGAGGCAACAACGTCCGGCTGGTCTCTGCTGTTCGGAACTTTCGGAACAAAGATTTCTTTCTTAATCTTCCAAGGGTCACTGATGTTTGTTTCGTCCTTTTTCATCGTTTATCACCACCTGATTAAATTAGCCTCCGGGGTTCTGCGTGGGTTCGGTGTAATCGTCTCCGGCGTCCTCAATGGAGAATGTTGAGCCGCATTCAACGCGGCAGATATAGTCCTGAATAACAATCTTTGCGCCGTAAAGCGAAATTTTCCAACCCACGGTGCTGCGCTGGTTGAGCGGATCGGCTGTGCCGCTTGAACCTCTGCCCTTAACAATGACCTCGGCTTTGTTGCTTTCAATGTCAAGAACCTTGTATGCGCCCTTGCCGAGGAATACGCAAGAGTAAACGGCCTGTCCGTTCTTTCCGCCGTTTGAAGCACCGGTGAACATTGCGGCTTCCGTTGTTTCAATGAAACGCACGCCGTAAAGCTTGCCGATTTCGCCCTCATAAATCTTCTCGGTGTTTGAATATTTCTGAATATCAATCCAGTTTTCGTCTGTTGTGAGGTCATACGACACCGAGGGATGAATAATGCAGATGTAACTGCCGTCAATCTTCGGCGCATTGTGCTTTTTGAGCAGTGTTGCCGCCTTTGCAATGGTCTTAACGGTGAGCTTGTTTGCCGCCGTAATTGCCGCTCTTGTTGCCGGAACATTTCCGCTTGCGTCGGCGGCATAAATAACGTGTGTTGCCTTGTTAAGCTCGTTACGGACAATAGTGTCAAGGGTAAGACCCATACTGTCGCCGTGTTTGCTCGTTGTTTCAACAATAACATTGTCAATCGCCGTCAGCTCAAGAATGTCCGAAATGGTTGTGTATGCGCCGAACTCTGAAAGAGTCTGCGTAATTGAAGTAACCTTGAGCGGAACGCCTGCCGGAGTAACGCCTTCGGTCAGCGGAGTTGTTGCTTTCGGAAAAGCCGAAAACTCGCGCCATTCAATTGTTTTTCCGCCGTTCTTCGGAAGCGATTCTTTTTCTCCGAACTGTGCGTGAACAAGGTTTGCTTTTGCTCTTTCAATGAGCAATTTTGAATAAAAAGTTTTCATTTCCGCCGACAAATCACTTGCGCCGGTGGTCTGAACATTCTGGTTAACCTCTGCAAAAAGCTGAAGGTCAAAAATATTTGCTTTCATTTTTCTTCCTTTCCGAGATAAGGCTGTTACTCTCGGAACGTGATTTTTTCGCCGCGCCTTGCCCGTTCAATGTAATCATTGATTTCCTTGCGCGAAAGCTTTGAAACGTCGGTTTGCGTTTTCACTGCGGCCGGGGAGGAAAGTCCGTTTTCTCTCGGCCGTCTGCTGTTCTTTTCGGTTTCAAGCTGAACATTCGCCGCCGTTTTTCTCACTGCATATTGCATTCCTGCGGCAATGATATCATCTTTGTGAACAACTTCAAACGCCGTTTTAACGTCAACGCCGCTTTCAAGCAACCGGTAAAACTCCGGACTTTTGATTTCTTCTCGCAAGTCAAGCGCCGGATAAAAGTTTCTTGCTTCCTGCTCTTCAAAAAGCCACTGGCGATATTTTTCCTCTGCGGCCTGTTCTTGCGCATAGGCTTCACGTTCCGCTCTGTAACGAGCGTTTTCTCTTTCAATCGTTCTTGTGTGTTTGAGTTCTTCAACCGGAACACCTCTTTTGAGCGCTTCCGCCTCAAGAAAAGAGTTGTCCGTTTCAACGGCTCTCAAAATGCCGTCAAAATCTTCGGGGTCAAGGTTATAGTTCACGGCAAGGGCGTCAAAAATCCTGCCCGTGCTTTCCCGATACTCCCGTGCGGCCTCTTCGTTTTCTTTTGCCGACTTAAAGCGCTTTTTGATCATGCCTTGTACTTCGGCGTCAAACTCGGCTTTGAAGTCGTTTTTGAATTTTGCGTAATCGGCCTTTCTTTTTTCAGCGGCGTCCTGAATAACTGCTTCGCCCGTTTCAGCGGCGGCCTGTGCTTCGCCCGTTGAACCCGTTGCTCCCTCTCCTGCTCCTGCGCTTGCCGCGCCGTCCGCAAAAAGCTGGAGTTCAAGTTCAAAATCAAAAAATGTCATAGGATATTTCTTCCTTTCTCCGGTCTTTCCCGGGTGTCTGAAAATATTATACAAAATCAAACGGAAACACTTTTTCAAAGCTCTGTCCGCCCTCATTTTTCGGTAACTTTGAGGTTGATATAGTCCGGATATTTGTTTGAAAGAACCGAGAATCCGGAAAGCGCATAATAAAAATCATGGTCAACCCAAATTTCATATCCGCTTTTCGGTGTAACTTCAACCGAAGCGTTCCCCTTTTTGTCCGTAATGTCAAGCTTTATAAATGCCTTGTCTTTGTCATATTCGCAAAGCATTGAGCAAAGGTTATAAAAAACCATGCTTGCCGCCGCACAAACAATGTCATGTCCTTCGTTTGAAAAACGGGCGTGTCCTTTGATTTTTAAAACTCTCTTCTTCGGTGCATATGTAACATAAATCATTTTCTTTTTCTCCTTAGTTCACTTGTGTTGAATTTTGTGCCTGTTCTCTTGCTTTGACAACTCTTGCGTGTTCCTCGTTTTTAATCGTTCCGTCGCCGCTTTGCTCTTTGATGTTTGTGTCAACCTGTCCCTGTGCCGACTGCGCCCCCTGAATACCGAATTGCGCCGAAAGCTGCTGGGCAAGAAGCGGTTCATATCTTTGCGCAAGGCTCATTGAAAGCGAAAGAAGCTGCTGAACCTGCTGAACCAATGTTCCGTTCTGCTGAACGCGGTCAATGATTTCCTGCTTATGTGAAAAATCCATCATATTGAGGCAGGCAAGCGCCTGATCTGCGTTCTGCGGCGCAAACAGTCCTGCTGAATAGAATTGCAGCGCAAGTTCATTTTGGCTCATTTTGCTGTAAGCCGTTGCTTTCTGTGCCGAAACTTCAATGTCAAATTGCGGTATTCTGTAACCGAGGTCAATTCCGAACTCCTGTCCCTGTTCCTGCGGTTTTATTCCGGCGTTTGAAAACGAAACAAATTCCTCCCTGCCGTTTTCGCCTGTTATTCTGAACTGGCGTTCGGTCGTGTAAAACTGTCTTATCAGCTCTATTACCTGATATGTGATATCCTTGAACGCTTCATATGTGTTTCCTAGTCCGTCGCGGGAAGTTTTTCCGCTTGCTTCCTGCAATGCGGCAATCGCCGAAGCGGCGGTAACACCGGAAGAGGACGCTCCGTTGTTAACGTCTCTGTTTCCGCTTGTCTCCTTCATCTCGTCAATTTTGTTGTTCAAAACCGCAATCGTGTTTCCGGGGAGCGACGGCGTTTCAATCGCTCTTATACTCAGTTCGTCAAGCGTTCCGCCGACAACGTGAACAAAGTCCTTTGAAAAGTCCGCATATTCCTCTTCGTTCACGTTTCCATTCGTCTTGATAAAGTATCTCGGCCTTGCCGCAAGAAGTGCGTTTTTAACAATCGAATGGTCAAGTAAATCAATCTTTTCCTGCGCATTTTTGCAAATATCCGTGTATGAAAATCCGCACGGCGAACCCTCGGTGATGAAAAGCGGGTCAAAAACAAACGGAAACATTCCGTGGTCATAAAGTCCTCTTTCCGCCATCGACTCCCCTGCGTCAACAGTAAACTCTTCGCCCGTTGCCCGGTCAATTTCAAGCTGCTGCGGTCTTTGGGTGTCATTTTCCGTTGCATAAAGCACGTTTCCGTCAACAAATTTGCAGTAATGCAAAATAGTTCTGCCATTGTCATGCTTTTTGTAATACCAGTCAAAAACGGCGCATTTTTCCGATGTATCAATGGTGTCGTCGTGGATATATGTATTTGTTTTGCTCGTGTCCGTGCTGAGCTTGCCTTTAACTTCTGGATATCTTTCTTCAATCGCTTCCTTGTCAACAAGCGAAATATGAAAAAGCTCTCTCGATTGCTGAATATCCGTAATGCCCGGTTCCCAAAAAAGGTTAAGAATGTCGCATTTTTCAATCGAAATGTCGCCGCGGCCGTTCAGTTTGTCCGGGTCCCAGAATATGCCGTAAATGCCCGTTCCTTTAATCAGCTTGTACCAGCTGCATTTTGAGTAAGTTTTCTTGAATCCGTTCGCTTCAAAAACAACCGGAAGAATGCTTGAAAGCATGGTTGCCTCTTTTTTGTCTCCCTCTTCTTTCGGCCGAATGTTCGCTTCCGGGTAACCGTCCATCATGTCCGCGTGTTTTGAAAGAATAACATTAAAAAGCCATGCCGTCGGCTTAACTTCTTCCTTTGTGTCGCCGCCTTCCCAGTTTCTTAATTTCCAGTATTGCTCGTTCGCAATGATTTTTTCGTCAAGGTTTGTTTTCCCTGCCTTATATTTTTCAAACCTCTCCTGCGCTTTTTTAATCTGTTCTTCGCCGATAACGTGTGCCGTTTTCGCCGCGTTTTCTTCTGTTCCGGTGTTCTGTTCAATGATTTCGTTTTCGTCCATAACTTTGCTCCTTATCTGTAAAAACTGTTCTTTTTCTTCGGTTGGTTTCTGTTGAGCGGATCAAAAAGCTGCGCTTGTGTTCCGCCCTCATCGGGAACAAACGGTCTTACCGGTCTTGTCATGCAAAAATATCGCCATTCGTCCGCAACGTGGTCCTCAAGCTTTGTGTCAAGATCTTCCGGGTTCGTTTCGGAAAACATCATCAGCGGAATTGTTCTGATGAACGCCTTGCAGTTTTTGAAAACGTACATTCTTGGATACCCCTCTTCATCGAACGCAAGCCGATAGTGACACTGCATCCATCCGGGAATCCTCGCGTTGTCGCCCGGCTCAAAATATATTCCGTATCTTTCTGCGGTTTCCGCGACGCTCTCTCCGCGCGATCCATCCCAGATAGATGGATCGGCAACGCCGAAAATCTGTTTCCCCTTGAGATATGGGTGTTCCCTTTCAATGTCCGCAATTTTTTTAAACTGCTTGTCTGGCGGCCATTTAACGCCCTCATTCGGCTCGCCCGTGCAACCATAAAGCTCCAATATTCGATATATCACGCCATCACGGTCAACCGCCCACCAGGCGCAGGAAAACGGCTTGCCAAAACCAAAGTCATAGCTTCTGTATATATTCATTCCGTCCGGGTTAAATGGATTAATGACGTGCGTCCACTGCCTGTCGTCGTAATGCTCCGGTCTGTTAACAAAATCTTCAAAAAACATTCCCTCAAACACGTCCCAATCGCCAAAAAGCCATGCTTTTTTAAGCTTCGGAGGAAGTTTTTCAAGGTTTTTTGCGTAGTCCGGCTGCATTTTCATCAGAGCTTTGTTATCACCTACAAGGCTCTGTATAAAAGTGTAGTCGTCCGGGTCTTCGCCCTCATTAAATTTTCGGTCAATAAAAATGCGTTTTAAATATCCGTGTCCCTGTCCTCCCGGGTTCATCGTGTAATACATCCTTTTCGGGAACGGATTGACACCGCGAACGCAAGCTCCGATACTCTTCATCTGAAACTCGCTGAGCTGTCCTGCTTCATCAAGATAAATAACGTCATATTCAACGCCTTGAAGTCGGTCAAGGTCTGCGTCCTTTGCGCAGTACATGAAATTGATTGTTGAACCGTTCCGAAATTTCAAAGCCTTATCTTTTTCGTTGTATTTTGCCGTGTCAAGCGTTGCGGCTTTCAGCTGAATAATGTGGTTATTCACAAGTTCCGGATATGTTCGGCGAACAATCAGCTGCCGAATACCGGGATAAGAAAGCGCAAGTATCTGTGCCTTTGTTCTCACTGCCCAGCTTTTTCCGCCGCCTCTCGCTCCGCCGAATCCGATGTTCTTTGCCTTTGCCTGCATGAACTTAACCTGCTTTGGATTTATCAGCGAAAAATCAAGCGTCAAATCCCTCACACTCCTTCGGAAGTTTAAATTCAATCTTCGGCGGTGCTTTGTTTTCCTTGGCTTCAAAAAGTCCCAAGTGCCTGCCGATTTTTTCAAGCGCTTCAAGCGCACCTTTTGAATCGAAAACATATTCGCCTTTGTGCACCTTTTTTCGCTCGTCCGGATCCCATTCAAGCACAGGAACGGCCGTCATGCAACGGTTATAAACCTCAACCAATTGCATGATTACCCAGTCGGGTGTAATGCACATTTTTTCGGCACATTCTTTTTGTAACGCGCGCACACGCGCGAGAATGTCAGGTTTTGTCAGGTTCTCGCTCCCGACCGAACGGGCGGTCTTTTTGCTGTACCCTGCGCGTATTGCCGCCTGCGTCGCGTTATAGTCAATGATATATTCTTTGCAAAACGTCTCCTGGCGGTCAGTCAGTTTTTTCTCGGCGGTTTTGCCCTCATTTTTCTTTGCTCCCTTTGCCGCCACATTGCCACCACCTTTTGAAATTATTATATAAAATATCCGAGAAACACCCGAAAAAAGAACAGCCTTAAAAATCCGGGTTCAAAAAGGCTGTTCTTTTCTTTCTTGTGTTTATTTGTATTTTTCAAAAATGATTTTGGCAAGCGGACAGTTTTCATAATCTTCGGCGCAATATGTAAAAAAGTGGTTTCTGCGCTGAACAAGGTCATTGAATATGCAAACAACCGCCGAAGCTTTTCCAAACCCCTCGCAGCAGATTCCGCCCTCCGGAAAAAGTGTTTGAAAAAACGGACATTTTGCATTACAGTCCGAAAGCGTAAAATCTTCCCGTCTGAGTCCGAGTTTTGAAAGCTTTACCCTCACCGCGCGTTCCGAACGGTCAAACTCTTGCGCAAGTTCTTTGATTTTCTTTCCGCGGCTGATTCCGCGTTTCAGCCCCTCAAGTTCAGCTTTCGTCCATTTGCGCCCTGCTTTCTGCATTCATTGCTCCTTTCAAATATCGCACGATAACGGCCTTCGCTTCTTCAAAACCGTTGCAGCGCACCGCAAGATTTCCGGCTTTCAAAAGCTTTTCAAGCCATTCTTTTTGGTTTTTGGAAAGCGTTCCGCCTTTCTGCCGTTTAAGCTCGATGTAAAGCGCGTTGTACCCACACCTTGCAACCGGAAGGCAGATATCCGGAACGCCGCTCGAAAGTCCTGCCGCCCTGAGTCTCGCCCCGGTCTGCGCCGTCCGTTTGCCCTCATTCGGAATGTGAAATAGCAGCCCCAGTTCGGGATATGTGTGCTTTTGCATACTCGCCCACGAAAAAAGCATTGTTTGTTCTTCTTCCTCGGTCGGAAGAAATTTGTACTCGCTCGCCCTCATCGAGTTCGCACCCATTTAAACCGATGCTTCCTGCTGTTGTGCTGCGCCCGAATTGCTTCCGGCGTCCAGCCAAGATATTCCGCAATAAGTTCCTCGATTTTATCCTCCGCCATGGTGGGCGAAACAATGATTTTCTTTTCAACAATGCGCACCTTGGCCTTTTCCGGCTCTTTTTCCGGCGCCGTTTTTGTCTGCCACATAACCGGGCTAAGTCCCAGCAGCCAGTCCGCCGAAACGCCAAGGCAAGACGCAATTTTGGCAAGCTTTGTTGCGCTCGGATCGCTTGTGCCGGAAGCGTAACTACTGATAGTGTTTGTGTTGCTTTTTGTGGCTTTAGCAAGGTTAACAATTTTCATGTCTTTTGCCGCAAGTGCCGCCCTCAGGCGGTCAGCGAGTCCGTCAATCATTGGTTTCACTCCTTTTACAATTCAAAATTACCTGCCTAACTTCCTCAAAAACAAGTTCAACGCACTCTTCATACTGCTGCTCAACCTCGGTTTTCAGCTCCGATTCAGCAACTGCAAGTTCATCAAGCAACTCTTGGGCGTTAATTCGCCATTTTTTTGCACCCTTTCCGGCCTTTTCACTGTCCATTCTTGCACCGCACTTTGGGCAATATCTGTATTCCCTGAGAAATACGTTCCACCATTCCGGGCTGTTGTATTCCCTCGGCTGAATAGCGTCAAACACTTCTTCGCATATGCTGCACTCTGCGACAGAATAATCGCCGTAAAAATTTATCCAGCGGCCGTGCCTTTCTTCGCCCTCATCGGCTTTTATCGCTTTGATTGCTTCTTCAATTACCATGCACGTTTTTTCGCATTCGGGTTTGATATAGTGGCAACCCAAACAAGCTCTTGCACCCTGTTCATCCTTTAGCGTTTCGAGCCGTTCCAAAAGTTCAGTCTTTGTCATTTTGTTTCCTCGCTTTCTATCACCTTAACGGCTTTTTTGATAATCGCGCAGCCATGCACCGAACAGCTTTGTTCATGGCCGCAACCTAAGCAAGCAAGCGAACCGGTTTCAACTTTAAGCCTTTTAAGCGCCTTTAAAAGTTCGCTGTTTTCGTGTCGGTCACTGCCTTTCAGCTTTTTGACTTTCAAAATTAGCTCCGCCGCTGTGTCAACGGTGTCAAGCGTATATCTGCCCTCATCAATTTTAGCTTTTAAAAAATCCCTTATTCGCTCCGTTACTTCTTTTTTGCTTAAAAGTTCAGTCATTCCTTTTCCCCTTCCTTAAAAGCTTCGTGCGTTCCGTTCGTTAGCTGCATTTCTTCTGTGCTAATGTTGTAGCCGAGTTCTGCCAAAATATTGTATTCCGCCTGGAGTGCAACATTGTTTCTATATTGCGGCATGTTTTCGCCGTAAACTTTGCCGGGGCGTCAAAATCTGCATACGGCGGTCTGTCGGTGTAAACTTTGCTTTTATACGGTTCGGTTTTCATGTTTTTTCACACTCCTTGATACTGATTTTCACTTGTCTGCCAAGCCAAGCAATACCTTCGTTTGTCAGCTCATACCAAATGCTTTGTTTGCCGTTTATTTTTTTGATAATAAAGCTCGGTAATTTGTCAAGCAATTTGTTTCCTTCGGGCGGTGCTTCATAATAATTTCGATACGGCTTATAAAATGCTTTTCCGTGTCTGTGATACGGTTTTTTGTAATCAAGACCAATCATGTGTTCACAAATTTCTATCACTCTTTTGAGTTCATCGTCTGTAAGGCTCATTTCAATTCCCATATCCGTCCCCATGTCTCCACAGTATCTTGAATATTCAAAGTCTCGCTTCTCAACCCAGTTTCGAGGGTGTTTGCACCCTAAAGAACCGTCTTTAAATTCAATTCCGTATTCGCTCTCGGTTTCGGGGCAAGTATCGTCAGATGATGATAAAGGACA
This sequence comes from Ruminococcaceae bacterium UBA6416, assembly GCA_002438505.1. Lineage (GTDB taxonomy): Bacteria > Bacillota > Clostridia > Oscillospirales > Acutalibacteraceae > UBA6857. The sequence continues at coordinate 9,308 of DJPI01000005.1, forward strand.
GTAATTACATTTCATTATTTTCACGCTCCCTCAACGATTTTTCCGCTTCTTTCAGCTGTTCAAATGGCATTTTGGCGATTTTCGCTCTTTTTGCAATCGCGCTTTTGGAAAATCCTGTCTTTTCCGCAATGTCTCAGACCGTTTCGCCGAGGTCAAGCATCATCTGCACGCCCTGGGCTTGCTCAATCGGAGTGAGGTCAACTCTCTGCATATTTTCCGAAAGCATTGTCGCGCACTGTTCTTTGTGGCTCATGTCAGCTATCACACACGGAAGTTCAGTAAGTCCTGCTTTCCTGGCCGCCGCAAGTCTTCTGTGTCCGATAACAACCCTGTATCCGTCCTCATGCGGAACAACTGTAAGATTCTGCATAATTCCGCTGTGCTTAATGCTCTCGGCAAGCTCCGTAACGTCTCCAACGTCTTTTCTCGGGTTGTCCGGGTGCGGAAAAAGCCTGTCAATCGGAATCATCGTCAATTTGTTTTCTGTGCTCATAAAAAATACTCCTTTGTTCTTTATTCTTCATCAAGATATCTCATGCCCACAATGTTCTTGTCGAATGCCTCAAGATTGTACGAAGCGTCCGAGCCGAAAACACTTTGCTTGTTCGCCGCTTTCGGTTTTGCTTCGTTGCTGTCTACTGGGTAAAACGCCGCCCAGCCGAGCCGAATAACCTCTTCAAGATATTTTTCAATCGTCAGTCCGCTCTTATCGGCAAAGTCTGCCACCCTCTTGAGGTTCTGCCGAATTGCGTTTTCTGTGTTAACAATGTTTTTTTTCGCCCTGCGGTTTTCATACCACTGCGAAAGAAGCGAAAGAATGTATTCGTCCTTAAAATATTCTTTCGCAACCTTTTCAAAGTCAAAGCCCATCTTTTTTTCCTTTGTTTCTTTGGTTTTGCTTGTTTTTTTCGGCTTGTCCTTTGACTTCGCAAGCTTTTCTCGCAAAACCTTTTCTTCAACCGGCGTAAAAACAAAGCCCAAAATTTTCAAAAGGTTGTCAATTCGTTCATTATTCGACATATTACCGAAGCATTTGATTAAACCGGCAACAGTCTGGGAAAGAAGCTTGTATCTTTTTTGTTCGGCTTCAATTGCTTTTTTATAAAAGACGAAATCACGGTATTCCCGATAGTGCGCCTTTTTAATCTGACGAACAATCACGTCAAAAGCTTCTTTGTCAATTTCCTTTCTTCTCAATCGTGCAAATGTATCCGCAAGGTTTCCATGCGTGCGAATTTCTGTGTTGTTGATGTATTTATCGGGCAACGGATAAACAGATTTGGCATATCGGTATATTTCGCGAAACCGTTCGTCAATTTCCTGCTTTTCCCTTTCGCCGGGCATTACTTTTTCTTCGTTCAAAGTCTCACTTCCTTTTGCTATTCGATTTTAACCATTGTGTACTTAAAAAATATGTGACCGAAATAATCAACGCCGCCCAGCTCGCTCCCGTTCATGATTCGATAACCTTTCAGCGCTCTCGG
>DJPI01000005.1:10874-34442 GCA_002438505.1 Ruminococcaceae bacterium UBA6416
AGTCCTTTTGAACAGTTGTAACGCTGCTTCATCAGCTCCTTGCTTCTGAACCGTGCGTCCGTCTGCTTAATGAGATATGCGCCAAGCTTTCGGTAATCTCCGCCGTCAAGCGGAGTGAAAGTCACTCTTGCAAACGGCCAGTGCTTTTGAATTATCCTCGGGTCAATATAGTTCAAAACAATGTGGTGGTGTCTTGCCCCTCGTTCGCCTATTTCCATAACATGAATGTACTTGTATTCAATTCCTTTTTTTCGGTATTCCGCCCTCATATCCCGATGAAATTTCGAGATGTCTTTCTTCATCTCTTCCGCTGTCCGATAAGGTTCACCCTTTTTTCGGATATATTTCAGCTGAACATGAAGGTCTCCTTTTTGAAAGTTGCAGCAGAGCAGCCTCCGGAGCTTTTCAATCGCGTTTCTCCGGTTCGCTTCCTGTTGGCTCGGCGGAGTTTCTCGGAATGTCGGCCGCCGTTCTTTCGGCGCGTCCGAATACTGCCTAAGCGTATGATAAAATTTAACGTCAACAAAATTTCCGTATGTCACCGTCTCTTTGTAATATGCCATTTTTCCGCTCTTCTCCTGTTGAAAGGTTAATATAAAGAAGAACCGATTAAAGCGGCAAAGGCCGCTTTTCTTTTTTGCCGCAAAGTGCCGATAAAACAAACGCCGGAACAACCGGCAAAGCGTAAAAATCGAAAGGAGTTGCGCAGTTCGGTCAAGTATTATACGGAAGAAACATTGTTCAAAGGAGAGATACAATATAAATAAAAAAGTACAAAATGGCTGTTTAAACCGTCCGTCTGCCCCAGACGGTTCAAATCCAAGGCAAGATAATAAGCATAAAGTTGTAAAGCCCGAATTGCTGCTAAAAAAACCGCTTTGCCGGTTGTTCCGGCGTTTGTTGACTTCTTTCGCCAAAGATGATATAATATAAAAAATGTTATTCGGCGATATTTAATATCGGCGTTGGGCGGCTTCGGTCGCCCTCTTTTTTATGTCTTTTTCTTGGGTTCGGGCTGTTCCGCTTTACTGTCAGCCCTTGTTCCGTCAAATGTGATTGCCTTGCTCGGTTCTTCGCCGAGTTGCTGTGTCAGCTCTGCATTTTTTTGGGTAAGTCCTTCAACCGCACGGAAAAGAAAATCTTCGCGCCTTTTCTGTTCCTCGTCCTGCTTGTTGAGTTCTCTCAGCGTTTCGCCGAGGAATGAAAGTCCGAAGCAGCAGTTATCTTTGAACGCCTTGTCCGCGCTGTCCCGTGCTGAAAGCTTCATCTCCGCCCTTTTGAGCTGTTCTTTGAGTTCTGAGTTCTCGTCTTTCAGCTTTTGATATGTCATTTTGTCAAAGGTGGATGGCTCTTTGGCGCGGAGCTTTTCGTTTTCTTTTTCGAGCCAATCGCACGAGCCACTAAGCTCCCGGATAGTGCGTTTAAGCCTTATGATTTTTCCGTCACGCTCAAAACAGATGTTTCTCCATGCATTTCGTTCAGCAACGGCCTGTTTATAGGCTTTTTTATAAAACATTGTCTTCCTCCTTGATTCTTTGCATGATGTAGCTTTTCTGAATTTCTAAGTCTCTTAGTTGATCTTCAAGTATATTCAAGATTCCACCGGGTGAAGCTTCAACGATGTTGTTTCCTGACGGCAGCCTCAGCTTCCCTTTCATCGCTTTTTTAATTTGCCGTTTGACAAGCTTCTTGTTATACTCAACTTCTTTGAGCTGGGCTTTGTACTTATCGTCCATTCGCCCACCTTTTAATTTCGCTTTTGACTTTTTGCTCAAAAGCAACGAGCTTGTCCTCTTTCACAACGCCGATAATGGCAAGTGCCACAAGCGGTATGTATGCGGCAAAAAAAGCTAGCATTGATTCAAAAATAACCATATTGATTTTCCTTTCATTTTCGATTACTCCCCTTTGTCACAAGCAAGAACCAAGAGAACAGCTGCCTTTTTGATAGCGGACATTCTTCGTTCCCGTTCTTCCTCTGTTAGCGTCGGGCGTTGCACCGTGACTATGTTGCGCGTTTCATGGCAAGCTGGCACGGTGTATTCGGTTTTTCTCACCATCATTCTCACCTCGTTAATTCGTATGTTGTGGGCAGGTTGTACTATTTTGGTAGTTGAGTTAACTTTTCTTATCCTTACGCTTTTTGGACTTGTTTAATTTAAGTTGTGAATATTTTTAACATTTTGGGGATATTCCCTTTTTGCGGTGGTTCTGTGGTTTGCCCTCATCTTCCTTGAACAATTTTCTTGTTCGTGTTATACTCACCCCAATGAAGGAGGTGAACGTATGAGGCTAAATCACGACTGCATTCGTGCCGTATTACTTTTTCTTGAAGAAAACTTAGGTTACACAAGAGGAATGGATTTTGAGGATATTAAACTTAACGGATTTACCACCGACGATGTCATATACTCATTAATAAAGCTCAAACAAGCAAACTATATCTCCGGTGACGTTATAATAGATCCTGACCTCGAAGATGTTGACGGGTGTGTAACCGGAATAACATGGGAAGGACATAAATTTCTTGATACCGTCAGAGACAATAAAGTTTGGGGAAAAACAAAGACCATATTGTCAAAGGTATCATCCGCTTCAATAAGCTTTGTTTCTTCGGTTGCGTCACAGGTATTGGCTACTCTTATTTCTCAATACATGGGATTAAATCAACCGCTTAGTCCTTCTTAAACATCTTTTGCACTACCCAAGACGAAAGGCGCTGAATGTCTTCCTCTTCGGGTGGTGCATATTCGTTTTCTGCAATCCAAGCCGAAAGAACAAGCGAACTTATGTAATACTTGAAAGCTTTCTTAACAGCTATAACGGATATGACCAACAGAATAAGAATTGCTATCTTCATTTCTCCCTCACCCCCTTTTCCGATGTGAATATTTTTAACATTTTGGGGATATTCCCTTTTTGCGGTGGTTTTGTGTTGGGCTTGATAGGTTCAAAGTTATTGAACTTTTGATGTAAAAAAATATGAATGGATTTCATTATCCGCAATGTTCAAGATATTGCATGCCTTATCAATCTGCGGTTGAGTCCATGGTCTAATCCCGTTTCGCTTTAATGATAGGCTTCGTTCTGAAAGTCCCATTGCCTTTGCAAAATTCCTCTGCGTACCAAACATTTGCACAATACGTCCGTCAAGCAGCGAATAGTCATATGGCATTTATTCCACCTCCTTAAACTATAGTTCAACGGCATTGAACTATTTTTATGTTATCACGCCTTTTGAGAATTGTCAATACCTCTGTTCAAAAAAAATGAACTTATTTTCGTTTTCTTATTGAACTTTTGTTCAACGTATGTTATTATGAATTACGAAAGATAGGTGAACATAATGAAAGTAAGTAACACTTCAGAAAGATTAAAACATATATTAGGCACTCGCGGCCTCAAGCAGGTTGATGTCTTGCGGCTTGCAGAGCCGTTTTGCAAAGAATTTAACGTCCAACTTAAAAAGAACGATTTGAGCCAGTATGTCAATGGAAAGTCTATTCCCGGACAGTTTAAGCTAACCATTCTCTCTCTTGCACTCGGTGTAAGTGAAGAATGGCTTATGGGATATGATGTGTCACTTCAAAAATCCGACTTTCATTTAACCCCTCGCGAAAAGCAGCTCGTCATTTCTTATCGTTCACACCCGGAAATGCAACCTGCTGTTGATACCATTCTCGGTCTCGAGAGCGAAGTCAAAAAAGAAAACCTTGCCTAAGCGAGGTAATATTGTTTTTGCAATTTTTAAATAGTAATAAACCGCCCTCATCGGCGGAAAGGAGAATAAAATAAAATGGAAAAAAATAAAGATACCGATTCAGTTCTGCTTCTTGCGACTATTTCTCTTTCTTTTTTGCTTTTGGTGGGAATAATAAGAATCACAATCATCACAAAACAATCAGAAAAGCTGTCGGATATGGCGGAATCGTTGCAGGAGGAAGTTTGGGTACACGAGGATGAAGCGTATGATTATCAAGATGAAATAAAAGAGTTAGAGGATGAGATTGATTATCTCGTCAGCGAAAACAATGAGCTTCTTAATCAATTGGAAGAAATTGGTCCTGACTTTGAGTTCTTTCAAGAGTATGCCGCCTGTGTAAATGAAAATAGGAGTTACTATCACCACCCATCTTGTGATAACTTTAACAATGAGTATTTCTTCATTTATAACATTGACCTTGCCGAATCATACGGTTACGAACCTTGCCCGGTGTGCTGGTAATTAACCGCCCTTCAAATAACTCCAAAGGAGCGTGACAAATTGAAAACAAACTTTTCACACCCTTGTTTTCGACCAAAAAAGAAAGAGCCGTTTCTCTTGAGCACAAAATTTGTTTTATCTTTTTTTCTTTCAACTGTCGTTTTGTTTATCCTTGTCGGAGCTTTCTTCGCCAAAGAGTATGGGCTTGAACTCGAAATAAGGGACTCGACATTATTACTTTCTGTCGCACTTGCCTGTGCAATCATAGCCGTCATAATATTGTCAATCATACTTCGTTCCAAGATGATCAAGATTAAGGAGCTTAACTGTAGTCTCGATTATTGTTCTCACGAGCTTTTGCTAAAAAGATGCGAAATTTCAAATCTCAAAGAAGACATTCGTCTTGCCGAACTAAGATGCGAGGATTGCAAAGCCGAATGTAAGCATAGTAATTAACCGTCCTCATTGGGCGAAAAAAGACAAAATATAAACCCTCTCGAAATTTAACGAGCGGGGCTTAATATTGCCGAAACGAGGTAAATAATATGTGGCAATTACCGCCATTGACACCAGATGAGATATTAGACTATCTGAGAAAATCCAGAACAGACGATCCAACACTGGATGTCTCTGAAGTCCTGGCCAAACACGAACAAATGCTCGATGAGTGGGTCGATCGGAATCTGCCCGGCATGGGGCCTATTCCCGAGGAAAATCGATACCGTGAAGTCGTGTCCGGTGAGACCATCGAAAGCCGCCCGGAGATTCAGAAGCTCCTGCAGCGAATCGAGTTGCCGCGCGTCAAAGCAATACTCATCGTTGAACCCCAACGTCTGAGCCGTGGCGACTTAGAAGATATTGGTCGTATAGTCAAACTGCTGCGGTATTCAAACACCCTTGTTATCACTCTCAATTACACCTATGACTTGCATGACGAACGGGATCGCGATCTGTTTGAACGAGAGCTCAAACGCGGTAACGAGTTCCTTGAGTATCAAAAAAGGATTATGAACAACGGTCGTCTGCTATCTGTTAGGAATGGCAACTTCATTGGCCAAACTGCACCTTACGGTTACAAAAAAGTGCAAATCAAGGAGGGAAAGCGGAAGTGTTACACACTTGAGCCGGACCCTGAGAAAGCGCCAATCGTTAAGTTAATATTTGAATTATATCGTGATGGATACGGCATGACCCGCATTTCTGACAAACTTGACGCACTCGGCGTACCCTCCCCAAGTGGTGGAAAATGGGTTCCCGATACAATCCCACGCATGTTGAAGAACGAGCATTATCTGGGCAAAGTAGTTTGGAATCGTCGACCACATTCAAGAAAAATCGTGGACGGAGATATCGTTGTCAGTCGACCAACGGCTGAGGAGTATTTGATTTATGAAGGCAAACATCCCGCTATCATTGATCAGACTCTTTGGGATGCCGTACAAGTTAGACGTGGAACCATCCCACCAAACAAAAAGACTTACAATTTCGTCAACCCTCTATCTGGATTGCTGTACTGCAAAAGATGTGGCAGAGCTATGACTCGACGCACTTACAAGGATAAAGACGGAAAAGAGCGCAGCGCCCCTCGTGTGGCTTGTACTAATCAGCGTAGGTGTCATACCGCCTCTGCTTGTATCGACGAAGTAATAAACGAAGTCGCAAAGGTACTGCAATCTACCATAGAGGATTTTGAGGTTCGGGTAAATCGTGGAGACGATGACCATTTGATAACTCAACACAAAATGATTAAGCAAATGGAGACACGCCTGCAGCAGCTTCAAGAACTTGAGATTGCACAATGGGACGAAAAAATGAAAGGTAAAATGCCGTCCTATGTGTTTGAGCGGCTGAATGAGCAAACACTTAGGGAAATTGAGGAAGTAAAAAAGACCCTCGCCGAAGCTCAAAAAAGCCTTCCTTCGCCAGTAAATCTGCAAGATCGTCTCGTGACTTTTAAAGATGCTCTGACCGCCCTGCTGAACCCGGAAGCACCTGCAAAAGAAAAGAACAACCTACTGAAAGCGTGTATTGCGCGGATTGACTATGACAGGGTGCAAGTTAATAAAGGTCACAAAAAAGCCGGAGATTCGGACACTCCGATCGAATTAGAATTTACTCTAAAATTATGACTTATTTTTTACACATTTGTTGTTATCTTGCTTGAGCGCACGAATTGGCACACCTTGAAATGGTGGGAGCAATCGTATATCAGCTGACACGCAATCTCTCCCCGGAGGAAATCAAGCGCAGCGGATTTGATGCTTACTTTGTTAACCATACAACGGCAATATACCCCGCCAACGCAAACGGCGCACCGTTCACCGCCGCATATCTTCAGTCAACCGGCGATGTTATTACTGATCTTCACGAAAACATGGCCGCAGAACAAAAAGCGCGCACAACCTATGATAACATCCTCAGACTTGTTGATGACCCGGATGTTTGTGATGCAATCAAGTTCTTGCGCGCACGCGAAATTGTGCACTATCAACGCTTCGGTGAGGGCCTGCGTCTCGTTACAGACAAACTCAACGAAAAGAACTTTTATGCCTTTACCCCGGGGCTTGACAGAATCATTAAAAAGTAAGTGTTCCTATAATATATAAGTGTTCCTATAATATAATAGTAAACAGGCTTGCGCAGTCGGTAAACTTATTATGCCGACTGCGCCTCCTGCTTTTTATGATAACAATGTTGCACCTTGCATGGTCAAAAATTTTTTTAAATTATCATTGTTCTAATCTTTTTCTAATTTTTTCCGGCTATACTTCAATCATCAAAGCTGCTCGGACAGCAAAAATTAAAACAAGAAAGGAACCACTCCCATGAAACTCACAAAGAAAATTGTATCCGTAATTCTCGCCTGCCTGATGCTCATGAGCATCGGAGCAACCGCCGCTTTTGCCGCCAACTACATTGGTGAAGCCAAAGCAAAGGAAATTGCTTTTTCAAAAGCCGGAATCACCGCAGAACAGGCCAAATTTGTAAAGTGTGAATTTGACTATGAAAACGGCATCGCTGTTTATGATGTTGAGTTCTTCTTTGAAAAAGCCGAATATGACTGCGAAATCAATGCAAAAACCGGCGCTGTTCTGAAGTTCAAAAAGGAAGTTTCCGGAGTTAACGTACCCGACCCCGATGCCGCATATATCGGCAAGGTCAAGGCCAAGGAAATTGCCTTCTCAAACGCCGGTGTCAAAGAAGCCGATGCCAAAAAAGTCAAGGTTGAGTTTGATTATGACGATGGAATTGCAAAATATGAAATTGACTTCCACTGCAACAAATTCGACTATGAATATGAAATTGACGCGCTCAACGGCAACATCCTCAAGGCTGAAAAGGACAGAGAAATTGAATTCTCAGACATCTTCTTCATCCGTTGGATTGAGAGCTTCATTGCAGCCCTCAGAAACTTTTTCAACAAGTAAATCGTTTTCAGTAAAGCAGACTGCCGTCTTAATGCGGCGGTCTGCTTTGACATTTTTGTGTCTTACTGATATAATTAATAAAACGCCCTAAAAAGCAAAAAAGTATCCGCTCGCTGATTGCAACACGAGAGCGGATACCAAAAAAACCAAGCGGTACGGGCTAACCTTACAGCCCTACCACTCCTATAATATAAAAATAAAAATGAAATGTCAAGATAAATTGATTAATTTATTGCTGCTTTTGCGGCATAGAAACGGAGAGTTGATATGAGACTTCTTGTTGTTGAAGATGAAAAAGACCTTAATAAATTAATTGCAAAGAAGCTGATTTTAGAAGGATATAGCGTTGACCGCTGCTTTGACGGTGAAGAAGCCGAGGATTTTATCCGCACAGCTGAATATGACGGCATTATTCTTGACATAATGATGCCAAAAAAGGACGGCCTGACTTTGCTTGGCGAACTGCGCAACAGCGGCAGCCATGTTCCGGTTCTTCTTTTAACAGCCAAAGACGCAATCAGCGACCGCGTCACCGGACTCGACAGCGGCGCAAACGATTACTTGATTAAGCCTTTCTCATTTGATGAGCTTTGCGCAAGAATCAGAGCTATGCTCAGAAAAAGCAGCAGCTCTTCATCAAATGTTTTCACCGTTTCAGACCTTACTGTTGACACAGCCTCAAAAAGAGTCCGCCGAGGCGAAAAGAACATTGAGCTTTCCGCCAAAGAATATGCTCTGCTTGAATATATGATACGCAACAAGGGAATCGTCCTCTCGCGTGAAAAAATTGAAAACCATATCTGGAATTTTGACTATGAGGGCGGAACGAATGTTATTGACGTTTATATTAGTTATTTGCGCAGAAAAATTGACAGTGGCTTTGAAAAAAAGCTCATTCAAACCGTCAGAGGCAGCGGATATGTTATCCGGGAGGATTAATGAAAAACAAATCTCTTATTTTCAAAATCACCGTTTGGTTTTCGGCCGCGGTTATTGTCATTTCCTCGGCGGCTGTTTTTGTGACTCTGGCAATCGGCCGCGCCGTGCTCAACAGAGAGATCCGGGAAAGTCTTGTTGAAACGGTTGAAAACAACTCTGATGAAATTGAATTCTATAAGGAATATAACCGCCTTGAATTTGACGATCCTTATGATTTATACATTGAATATAAAGACGGCTATCTTGAAATTGACGATGACTTTGTCCGTTCTGTCAACGGCATTGAAACTGCTCTGTATGACAATGACGGTTTAATTTACGGTGACGGTTCTCAAATTCCGCAAAACAAGGCGCCGACTTTTGAAAACAGGCGCATCGCTTATATAAAAACGGACTCAGGTGTGTTTTATGTCTATGACATAATGCTGAATGTCAAGGAGCTTGACTCCCCTCTCTGGCTGCGCGGAACAGTGAACGCACAATCCGGAATTTCACAGATGAACACCATTACAAAGGCTGTGCTGCTGCTGATTCCATTTCTTGTTGCTTTTGCAATCATCGGAGGTCATCTGATTGCAAAACGCGCGCTTTCGCCGATTATTGATATCAGAAACGCCGCAGACGAAATCAGAAGCGGTAACGACCTTTCAAAAAGAATTGAAATCGGTGAAGGCGGCGATGAGGTTCATTCAATGGCTGATTCATTTAATGCAATGTTTGAACGGCTTGAGGATTCATTCAACAAAGAACAGCAGCTCACTTCCGATATCTCGCACGAACTGCGCACACCGGTTTCGGTTATCAGTGCGCAATGCCAGTTTGCTCTTGAAAGCGAAACTTCCCCGGAAGAATACGTTGAAGCGCTTGAACTCATTGAGCGCCAAAGCAAAAAAATGAGCCGTGTTATAAACGAGATGCTCGCCTTTTCAAGAATTGAAAGGGGTGCGGGCGAAATAAAAAAAGAAAAGACAAACCTTTCAAGATGCATTTCATCCGTCTGCGAGGATATGGAACTTGTCAAAGAAAAAAATATTACACTGCATTCATCTATTGAGCCGGACATTTTTATATCCGGTAACTATGAGTTGCTGACAAGAATGGCCATTAATCTAATTTCAAACGCATACAGATACGGAAAAGAAAACGGAAAAATTGAAGTCACTCTCAAAAAATCGGGGGCTGATGTTGTTTTTTCGGTTGAGGATAACGGTATCGGTATTGACAAAGACTGCATTGACAAAATCTGGAACCGTTTTTATCGCGCTGATTCTTCAAGAAATGACGGTTCAACAGGCCTTGGTCTTTCATTTGTTAAAGAAATTGCGGAAATACACGGCGCCATGGCAAAGGTTGAAAGCAAAAATGGCGTTGGAAGCACATTCAGCATTGTTTTTAAAAACTGCATTCTCTAATAACTTTCTAACATTCGTGCGGTATACTTTGGTCATAACAAAACAGTAAGGAGACTGCTTTATGAAAAAAACAGCCATAATTATTTGTTCGCTCGTCCTTGCCTGCGTTATTGCTGCAGCCACCGTTATCACCTTTGCAACACCGGCCACAGTGCAGACCACAGAAAAAGCAGCCACGCAATCCACAACCCTTCCGCCGTCAACCGTTTTGACAGTAGCCGCAACAACAACCAAGACAGAATTGACAACAACGAAGCCGGCACTTCATACCGAAAGCAAAAGCACAGAAGTTGAACACACGGCCAGCCGCTCAACAACTTCTGCTCAAACAACAAAAGCAAAGCCGACCTCTACACCGTCAGCATCGGAAACGAGGCCGACCACTGCGCCAACAACGGAAAAACAGACCTCGGCATTCATTACGGCTGCAAAAGCAAAAGAAATTGCGCTCAAAGACGCAGGTATCAAAAAATCAAAAGCCGTTTTCACCAAGGCTAAGCTTGAAAGAGATGACGGCGTCTATGAATATGAAATTGAGTTTTTTGTCGGTTTGACGGAATACGATTACTCAGTCAATGCAAAAACCGGGGCAATAACCGAAAAAGATATTGACAAGCCGAAAGTAACGATAAAGAGCGAGCCGACAACACAACAAACTACTGCCGTTCAGGCGGAACGCCCAACATCATTCATAAGCATTAACAAAGCAAAGAAAATTGCACTTTCTCACGCCGGACTTGACGAAAACGATGTCCACATCAAAAAAGTCAAGCTTGACAAGGATGACGGAATTTATGAATATGAAGTTGAATTCATTGCAAACGGGCTTGAATATGAATACTCCGTTAACGCAAAAAACGGCAAGATAATTGACTTTGAGGTTGAAAAAGATGACTGACACCACAATTTAAGCCTGACGGCAGATTCCGCAAAAAGGAATCTGCCGCTTTTTTATTCTGTGTTTGACCGCCTGCATATGCAGGAACCCAAAACTTGAATATTCCCGAATAATGTGATATAATATTTTATCTATATAATTGTCCAATATGAAAGGCAGTGATCGTCATAAGTAAAGAGCAGACCGGCGATAAGTTTCACACCGCCATTCCGGAAAAAATTAAGGAGGCGGCTCTTTCTGTTGTTCCCATTGTTATAATCGTTCTTCTTTTATGCTTTTCCGTTTCTCCGATGAGGCCTGATTTGCTTTTATGTTTTCTCGTCGGTGCTGCAATGCTTGTTGCCGGAATGGGGTTGTTTTCCCTTGGTGCGGAAACTTCAATGACCCCGATTGGAAGCAAGATAGGTACCGCTCTCACAAAAACCAAAAAGATGCCGCTTATCCTTTTTGTAAGTTTCCTTCTTGGGTTTGCAATCACAATTTCCGAGCCTGACCTTCAGGTGCTTGCAGAAACCGTTCCGCACATTGACAGCACCGTCCTTCTTGTGACAGTCGGCGCCGGAGTAGGCTTATTTATGTCTGTTTGTATGCTGAGAATCATCACAGGGGCAAGCCTTAAACGCCTTCTTTTGATTTGTTATTCAGTCGTTTTTGTTCTTGCGGCCTTTTCAGACAAAGCTTTTCTTTCAATAGCCTTTGATTCGGGCGGAGTAACAACCGGACCGATGACGGTTCCATTCATCCTTGCAATGGGACTCGGCGTTTCAAAAATACGAAGTGATAAAAACGCCGAGGCCGACAGCTTTGGCCTTGTTGCTCTTTGTTCAATCGGTCCGATTCTTTCCGTTTTGATTCTTGGCTTCTTTTATCCGTCAAGCGGAAACGAGGCTGCTTTTGAAGCCGTTTCATTCTCAAATACCACTGAAATCGGCTTGGCCTTTTTGCGGTCGGTGCCGTCTTATCTTAAAGAAACGGCGGTTGCTCTTCTTCCGGTAATTATTATCTTTTTCATTTTTCAGATCTTCTCACTAAAAATTTCAAAACGCAACCTTTTGAAAATCGTCATCGGAATACTTTATACATACATCGGTCTTGTCCTGTTTTTAACAGGCGTTAATGTTGGATTTTCTCCGCTTGGTCTTGCGCTCGGCTCGGAACTCGCTTCAATGCGTTATTCCCTGCTGATGATTCCGCTCGCCGGGGTTCTCGGCTGGTTCATTATTTCAGCTGAGCCTGCTGTTGGAGTCCTCGAAAAGCAGATTGAGGATGTCAGCGCCGGTGCAATTTCGGGAAAGATTATTAAAATCAGTCTTTCCGTTGCTGTTTCAATAGCTATGGCTCTTTCAATGCTCCGCGTTATAACCGGAATATCCATACTCTGGTTTGTTGTTCCGGGATATGCTTTTGCGCTTGCACTTTCATTTTTTGTTCCGGATATCTATACAGCCATTGCCTTTGACTCCGGCGGAGTTGCCTCCGGTCCAATGACGGCAACCTTTATGCTCCAGTTCATGATGGGCGCGTGTTCATCTCTCGGCGGAAATGTTTTGAGTGATGCTTTCGGAGTTGTTGCGCTTGTTGCAATGATGCCGCTCATTTCAATTCAGGCAATAGGTCTTATCTATGAAAGACGCACAGCAAAAGAACAAAAAGAAATTGAAGAATACGGTGACTATGACATCGTTGAGCTTTGGGAGGCGGAAAGCATATGAATTATATTATCTCAATAATTGCTCCCGATTCACTCGGTGTTCTTTCAAAGCTATGCGCCGAAATGAAGCTTCCGCTCACCGTTGTGGCCAGAGGCAAGGGAACCGCAATTCAAAGTATGCTTGACCTTTTGGGTATTGAAACGACCGAAAAACGTCTTGTGTTTACCATTGCGGACGCCGAAAAGACAAAGCTTCTTATTAAAGAGCAGAAGCGCAGGCTTCATATCGGCGTTCCCGGGCATGGTATCGTGATAGCCGTGCCGATTAAAAGTATCGGAGGAGGAAAAACATTGAACTATCTCAAAGGTGAAGATTCAACATTCAAATATACGCCGCAAATTAATCCGGCCTATGAACTTATAACCGTTATTGCCAACGAGGGCGCAACAGATTCGGTTATGAATGCAGCACGCGCCGCAGGTGCGCGCGGCGGAACCGTTATTCACGCAAAAGGAACCGGTGCCAAAGGCTCAGCAAAATTCTATAATGTTTCAATCGCCAACGAAAAGGAAGTTATTCTCATCGTTTCCGCCGCCGAGCAGAAAGCACAGATTATGCAATCAATACTCAAAAAAGCAGGGCCTGACACCGAAGCCGGAGCGATTGTTTTTTCGCTTCCGGTCAGTGAAGTTGCAGGCTTCGGATTCTTTGATGAGGACTGAGCTCGGCTTTGCCACATATTCAAAAGCCGCCGCAGGAGAAATTCCGCGGCGGCTTTAATTCTGTTTTACTGAGCCTGTTCGGCAAGTTCACGCTGCCTCTGGTTTTCGGTAACGGTTCTTGTGACCTCATCCATAAACGAGCCGTGAAGCTTGAACTTTGTTGAAAAAATGATGAGCGAAATCATAAATAACACAGTCGGAATAACGCAAAGCATGGCGGTAATTCCGTTCTTGGCGGCAGCCGAGTTTGCCGTGTGAAGCTCATCCTTATGATTGGTAAGCGCAAGGGTTGCAAAGAGAATAATGGTTTGAACGGTATAGGCCATTTTCTGAAGGAAGCCCTTCATTGAGAAGGTAATTGATTCAGCCCTGAAGCCCATTTTAAACTCGCCGTAATCAACGATATCTGCAAGGAAAATCGTCTGGGCAATGAACATTGATGCAACACCGATTGCGCCGATAACATAAAAAATGTCAAGACCGATGAGGCTTCCGGAAAAGGCGCAAACGCTCATTCCGGCATAGCCGAAGGCGGCAACACCGAGCGAAACCTGATATGCGCGGCGTTTAGACATATATTTGGTAAGCATTGGAAGAAGAAGCAGACCAACAACAGAGCCGATTCCGGAGGCGGTGCTGAACAACGATTGCTTCTTTATATCACCGACAACAGCATCAAAATAATACGCTGCAACGCCTGATGTAAGATACCAGCCTGCATTTGAAATCATTGCAAAGAGCATAAAAATGAGAAGCTGGTCATTGCTTTTGACAATTTTTAATGCTCGGCCGAAAGAGAACTTTTCATCCGCGCTTGTTGTCACTCTCTCTTTTGTTGTTCCAACGCAAACAAGAGCAAAAGCAACAAGACAGACCGCGCAAACAACCGCACAGACAAAATAGCTGCGTTCATCAGCGTAATCCGACTCGGCACTGACGGCCGACATGAGAAGCGGAGCGCCGATTGTTACAATACCCTGTCCGAGGCCGGAAAATGTTCTTGCAATGGTTGCAATAAGATTGCGCTCTTTCGGATCGCTTGTGAAAGACGGAACCATTGACCAATACGGAATATCGGCAAGAGTGTTTGTCATTCCCCAAAGAATATAGGTGATTGCAACATAAACGCAAAGACCTACTCCGGAAAGCTTGAACGGGTTGCTGAAAAGGAACACGAGAACAAACGCATTGAGAACGGCACCGGTCAAAATCCACGGGCGGTACTTACCCATCTTTGTGTGCGTATTATCAACAATGGTTCCCATCATGGGATCATTGATTCCGTCCCAAATTCTTGCAAGCGGTGTCAAAACAAGCAAAAATGTTTTGCTGACATTCATTGTTGTAAGATACTTTGCAAGAAATGAATAAAACATTCCATAGCTCAAATCAAGGCCGATGGCACCAACACCGTAGCCAAGCTTGCCTTTAATAAACTTCAGTGCGTTCATTTCATTATACCTCTCCTTTTATGGCAGCAGCCGTTATTCTGCAAAACTCAATAAGATTTTCGGGAACAACACTTTGAAGCTTCTGCTCCCCTTTTTCCTTTGCGCAGACACTGAACGAGAAATCCTCGTCACACCAGACATTATAGCAAAGTCCATCCTTTTCAAATTTATCAAAAAGACACTGCTTTGAAAAATCAAGCGAGCGAATATCAAACGCAATGCCAATTCCCGTGTTTTTGAGAAAGCTTTCTTTAATTGCCCAGAGCCGGGAAAAGAACGCATCTTTATCCGGCAGGTTTTCTGAAAGCCGACGCTCGTTTTCCGCAAAGACTCTTTTTATCATATTGACGGAGAATTTGCTCCGCTTTTGAACGTCAATGCCGATTTCACCAACATCGGAAATTGCAACACAAACCTTGCCTTTACTGTGGCTCAAATTGAAAAATAGATTTTCATTCTTAAAAAAGGGTTTGCCTTTTTCGGAATAAGCAAGTGCGGAAAAATCAGACTTTCCTGCTTTGTTCAAAGCAAAGCGCAGCAGCGCCCATGCAAGAACAGTTTCTTTTTTGGTTAGTTCATGCTTGATTTTAATGACTTCTTCTTTCTTAATTTGCGGCAGAATTAAAGCCGCTTCTTCAAAAAAGCTGTTGTCATATTCATTTATATCGGCAATAAAAACCATCAGGCGTTATTATCGCTCTGATCTTCGGGCTGACGGTACGGCTGCTCATAAGGCTGCTGATTGTTATAATTCTGTCCGTTGTAATACTGAGCGTTCGGGTCGGCGCCAAACTGCTGCTCATCGTAATACTGACCGTTCGTTACGGGCGCCTGCGGAAAAAGAATTGCGCAAACAATATAAACAGCCAACCCGTATCCGAAGAGCAGGAAAACAAGAGCAAAAATCAGTCTGACAACAGTTGAATCAATATTGCAGTACTCCGCAATTCCTCCGCAGACGCCGCAGATTTTTTTGTCATTGCTTTTATAAATACGCTTTGAGGTGTTGTTATAGATTTGATAGTAATTTTCCGGCGGCTTCGGCATAACAAGCGCAATGATGAAATACACAATAAGAGACGGAATAATTGCCGTAAGGCAAGCCACCGAGGCAACAATCGCTCTGACAATAGTGGGGTCAATATTGAAATAGTCCGCAATTCCGCCGCAAACGCCGCAGATTTTTTTATCGGGACTTGTATAAAGCTTTTTGTTCATGTCATAAAACTCCTTTATTTTGAAATTCACAGGCTTTGACTGTGTTTTGCATAAGCATTGCTATTGTCATCGGTCCACAGCCGCCGGGAACGGGCGTGATGAATGAAACTTTATTCTTAACCGCGTCAAAATCAACATCACCGCAGAGCCTTCCGTTCTCAAGCCGGTTAATGCCAACATCAATAACAACAGCGTTTTCCTTCACCATATCGGCAGTGATGAACTTTGCTTTTCCGATTGCCGCAACAAGAATATCGGCGCCGCGGCAAACAGATGCAAGATCCTTTGTTTTTGAGTGGCAAACGGTAACGGTTGCATTTTTCTGAAGCATAAGCGCAGCAAGAGGTTTTCCAACAATGTTGCTGCGGCCGACAATCACGCAGTTTTTTCCGGTAACGTCAATCTTATATCTATTGAGCATTTCCATTATTCCGGCAGGCGTGCACGGCTCAAAAGCGGCATTCCCCGTCCAGAGCTTTCCAACATTAACGCTGCAAAAGCAGTCAACATCTTTCTCCGGTGTGATTGCTTCAATAACAGCCTTTTCGTCAATATGCTCCGGCAAAGGAAGCTGACAGAGAATTCCGTGGACAATTCTGCTTTTGTTCAGTGTGTCAATCAGGTCAAGTATCTCCTCCTGAGTAACTTTATTTGAATATGAAAACTTGAGAGACTTGATTCCAACCAGAGCACACTTCTTTTCTTTGTTATTGACATAAACCTTTGAAGCCGGATTTTCGCCGACAATTATCACGCCAAGGCAAGGTTCCACTCCGTTATTTAAAAGGAAATCAACACGCTTTTTAACTTCTTCACACACTTCAAAGGCAGTTAATTTTCCATCAAGCATTGTCATCAGAGTCATCCTCCCTGATTTCAAGTTTCTCCTCAGCGTTCACAAGAGCGTCATCCCTGCCCTTTTCAAGCCGCTCTTCGGCCTGCTGTTTGTCATGACGGGCAACAATCTTTCCATCGCGGATAACAACGCCTTTGGCTTTCTTTTTGAGTTCCTTTTTCTCGGCCTTGCGTTTTTCGGCTTCAAGTTCTTTTTCTGTTTTCGGCGGGAAAAAGTCAATTCCTTCAATCGGCTTCGGATGCTTTGAAAACTTGACATAAAGTGCTATAAGCAAAACGAGTGAAACGAGCATGAGCGCGGCAGAAAGCACCTGCGAAACCCTTATTGATGTGTTCGCGATATAAAGACTGTCTGAACGCAGACCCTCAACAACCATTCTTTCAAAGCCATACCAGACACCATAGCAAAGGAAGAGCTGGCCGCTGAATTTTCTGCGCTTTCTCATTATGATATACAGCACCAAAAATCCGAGCAGACACCAGACGGACTCATAAAAGAATGTCGGATGAACATATATGTCATTATCAGCAATATATTGCTTCACATTCTCAACATTACCGAGTCCAAAATATGAAGCGTGTTCGGAAATGTATTCGGCAACGGTATCGCTCATCATGCCCCAGTTTTTGTTTGTAATCGAGCCGAATGCCTCTTGGTTTGCGTAGTTACCCCAACGACCGATGCCTTGGCCGATAAGCAGACTCATGGAGGCCATGTCAAGAAGATTGAAGAAATTCAGCTTTTCCGCCTTGCAAACAATGAACGCCGCAAGCAGTCCGCCAATGATTCCGCCATAGATTGCAAGGCCGCCCTCCCAGATTTTGAAAATCTCAGAAAGATGTTGACCGTAATAGTCCCATTTAAACGCAACATAGTAAAGCCTTGCGCCAAGAATTCCGCCTATTGTTCCGTAAAGCAGCACGTCAATCATTTTGTCAAGATTAATCTTCCACTTATAGGCAATGCGGCCGCCGAAAAGAACGGCAAGCAAAAAGCCGAACGCAATTATTGCTCCGTACCAGCGGACAGTTGTAAACCCAAGGTTCAGTGTGTTTGAAACAGTGAATTCTTTTGCAATTCCGGCAAATTTGACCAAAACGGTTTGTGCTTCCATAAAGTGACCTCCTTAAATTGATTGGGCAATCGCAATAACGACCGGCATAGTAATTATTGAGAACAAGCTGACGAGCGCAACCGTCTTTGAGGCAAGACCGGTGTCACGTCCGTATTTTGAAGCAAACATGAACGTGTTGTTTGCCGAGGGAACACAAGCGGTAATTGCACACGCAACAAGAAGTGTTCCCGAAACACCGCAGAGGTGATATACTCCGATGCACAAAAGCGGCATTGCAAGCAACTTCAAAAACGCGGCGAGGTATATCTTTTTATCTGTAAACATTGTTTTAAGGTCGGTGTTTGAAAGATAGGTTCCAAAAATAAGCATCGCAAGCGGTGTGTTGAGTTCAGCAAGATATGACATCGGCTGTTCAATAAGCGCCGGCAGCTTAACCTGCAAAAGGAACAACGGCAGCCCGATAATAGCAGAGATAATTCCGGGATTGAAAACAAGATTTTTGAGATTGAGCTTGAACCCGTCCCTGTTCATTATCTTCACGCCATGAATAAACGTGATTATATTGAAAGCTATAACACCGTTTGCGCAATAGAAAACGCCCTCGTCACCGAGTATTTCCGAGGCAAGCGGCAGCGCCATGAACCCGACATTTCCATAAATGGAAGCGTATTTATAAATTGGGCTTTTATCGTCCTTCTTCCTGAAAAACGGAAGATTGAGCGCTATTGCAATGAAATGAGTTGCAAACGCAAGAAGAAGCGAGAGCAAAAACATCATCAAATTATTCCGCGTCAGCTCAATCCTTGTGAAAGAGCGGACAAGCATACACGGAACAACAATATAAAGCAAGAAGTCAACAAGCATTCTTGCCGCCTTTTCGGTGAAGAGCTTCGCTTTGTCACAAACAAAGCCTATGGCAATCATGATATATAGGATTGAAACCTGCGTTGCTGCCTGCTTAACATTTTCAAGAAACAATTTCCTTCTCCTCTTCTTCACCGGCGGCGCTGCCGTTTTTCATGAGCAAAACAACGAGCATGACCGCAAAAACGGAAAAGGCGAGGTCAACAATGTTGAACGGATGATTTTCATTGATATAAGTCTCTTTTGAAACGAATGTAAAGACGAGTCTTGAAACGCTTGTCAGCGTTGAAATCAAAGCGGCCGGAAGGCCGAAACCGACAAGCCTCCACCTTGACTCAGTTGAATAAACATTGCTTGAAACCTGAGCAAGCGCCATAAAAAACAAAACCATAAATGCACACATTGAAAGCTCAAGGAACAAATCGGAAACGCGCAAAAAGCTGATTTTGCTGACAAAAAGGTGAAGCATTCTGCATGAAACCCAGCCGACCGGCATCAATGCAGCAATACGGTGCTTTGCTGCACTGCCATCGCCTTTTTTAAAGGAGAGCGCAAGCTCAATGAAGAATATTCCCGATATAACGGCAAATACGCTCTGCAAGAACAGCGGAATCGCGCCGGAAATCATAAGACCTTTGAAAACGGTTGATGCGGTTTGTGTGTCACCTGTTGCGGCAATGCTTCTGATGAAGCTCAAAGCGCCGTCAAAAAACGCAAAGAATGAAAATGCCAGCGTTACAATGTTCATGCTTTTACTCTTTTTGCACAGCGTCACATTTTTGCTGTCAGCAGAAATAAAAGATGAAACCGCGAAATACAGGCATGACATAAAAAGCAAAGCATAAAAAATCATGACCGAAAAGCCTGTTTTGGTGTAAAAGCCGGTTGAAGCGTCTATTGACGTCTTAATGTGAACAAGACGCAGAACCGTCAATATGACAGCCGCAACGCCAAAAACAACAAGTGAAGTTGAATACTTGCATTTTGAAACGGATTCTTTAATTTTCATCGGTTACATCTTCCCCTTGAATAAAGATTCTTTCCTCAGTCGGAATATATGCCGTCTGGGCGTTATAGCCCTCAATTCTTTCGTCAATAGGTATGTACTTTTTCGGAACAGCCACACTCTTATATGCAGGCCTGATTATCCTGTTGCCTGTCATAATTTCTTCCATTCTGTGCGCCGACCAGCCGACAATTCTTGCCGCAGCAAAAAGCGGTGTAAAAATGTCCTGCGGTATTCCGAGAATTTTATAAACAAGTCCGGAATAAAGGTCAACATTCGCGCAAAGCGGTTTGCTTTCTCCTTTAACTTTTCTGAAAAGCTCTGGCGTGTATTTTTCAATCATTTCAATGAGGTGGAACTCATTTTCAAATTCGGTACCCTTTGCAAACTCGCCCGCTTTGCGTTTGAGAATAACGGCACGCGGATCTGAAATTGTGTATACCGCGTGACCCATTCCGTAGATAAGGCCTGTTCCGTCTCCGGCTTCTTTGCGAATTATCTTTTCAAGATAGGCTTTGACCTGTTTTTCATCGGTAATATCTTCAACATTCGCCTCAATCTCTTCAATCATCTTGCAAACTTTAAGGTTTGCTCCGCCGTGACGGACGCCCTTGAGCGAACCTATAGCTGCCGAATATGCCGCATATGAATCAGTTCCGGCCGAGGAAAGGACGCGACAGGTAAAGGTTGAGTTGTTTCCACCGCCGTGTTCAGCGTGAAGCATGAGACAGATGTCAAGAAGCTTTGCCTCTTCATCGGTATATTTCCGGTCTGAACGAATTGAACGCAGAATGGTTTCAGCGGTTGAAAGGCTCTGCTTTTCCGGATGGAAATAAAGGCTCTTGCCGTAAAACTTAAGCCGCTTAACCTGATACGCATAGCAAATGAGAACCGGAAGCTGTGCAATTATCTGGACGCTCTGGCGAAGAACATTTTCCGGCGAGCGATCCTCAGGATTTTCATCAAAAGAATAGAGAACAAGAACACAGCGCGCAAGATTGTTCATAACGTCACTTGAGGCATTTTTCATCATAACATCCTCAATAAATGTTTCCGGAAGTTCACGGCACACACCGAGTGCATTTTTGAAAAATGCAAGCTGCTCCCTTGTTGGAAGCGAACCGAAAAGAAGAAGATAAGCGACTTCTTCAAACCCAAAACGGTTCTCCTTTTCACAGGCCTCAACAATACTGTTGATGTTCACGCCGCGATATTTTAAAACGCCTTTTTTCGGAACACGTTCGCCGTCATCAACATAATAACCTTCAACGCAGCAAATTTTGGTCAGTCCGGCCATCACGCCGGTTCCGTCATGATTCCTCAGACCTCTTTTAACTCCGTACTTCCAGAAATCATCGGGGTTTATATGACTTTTGCGTTCAATTTTTTCGCATATTTTTTCAAGAACTTCAGGCGAGATAGGATTGATTTTTTCGTGCATTTCGTACCCCCGTAAAAAACTATTTCATTAGTCCAATGTAATTACCCTTTATTTTATAACATAGTAATAATAATGTCAATATGAATGTAACTTAAAAAAAGCGAGGCAAAAGAATGAAGCTGTATGTAATTCTCACAATTTTTTTAGTTTTGGCGGCTGCTTTGTCCCCTTTTGCAGTCTTGAGCCCTTCAAAAGGACAACCGCAGACAAGCACAACACTCGAGTCCGTTCAAACAAAAACAAAAATCACGCAAAAAGAAACAGAGGCCAAAACAATCAAAGTTTTGCGCACCGGTTCCGGAAAAGTTGTTGAAAAGGAAATGTTCGATTATGTTAAAGGGGCTGTTTCCGGAGAAATCTCTCCTGAATATGAAAAAGAAGCAATAAAAGCGCAAGCAGTGGCCTGTTATACATATGCCCTTTGGCTAAGAAAAAACGCGGACCGTTCAGCGCTTTCCGGCGCCGATATTTCGGATAATCCCGCCCGGTTCCAAAGCTATCTTGACGAAAACGAACTCAAGGATAAATGGGGAAATAAATTTGATGAATACTCAAGCAAAATCAACGAGTGTGTCAGCGAAGTCATAGGGCAATATCTTGAATATGACGGTGAGGTGATTATGGCCTGTTTCCATGCAATTTCAACAGGAAAAACGGAAAGCGCAAAAAATGTCTGGGGCAGTGATGTTCCATATCTTCAAAGCGTTACGGCAAACGGAGACGTGCTTTCACC
Organism: Ruminococcaceae bacterium UBA6416; assembly: GCA_002438505.1. Taxonomy (GTDB): domain Bacteria; phylum Bacillota; class Clostridia; order Oscillospirales; family Acutalibacteraceae; genus UBA6857. Next base: position 32,774 of record DJPI01000005.1, read on the forward strand.
CGATATTGATTCGGTTGTAACCCTGAGCGAGGAAAGTTTCAAAAAATGCGCCGAAAAGCTTGACGGCGTAAAGCTTTCAAAGAGCAGTAAGGACTGGCTCGGTGAGATTAAAAAAACCAAATCAGGCTATGTGACTTCAATAGTAATCGGCTCAAAAGCCTTTTCCGGAAGTAACATTCGCAGCGCATTTTCGCTCAGAAGTCCAGCGTTCACAGCCGAAAAAACCGAGGACGGCTTTGTTTTTAAAGTCAAAGGCTACGGTCATCTTGTCGGAATGAGTCAGTATTCCGCAGACTACATGGCAAGACAAGGCAGCAGCTATAAGGACATTCTGCTTCACTTTTTCAAAGGTGCAAAAATTAAAACCGCCGAATGATCACATGGCACAAACAAATTTGGCTCTTGATTCAGTCGGCGGTTACTGAGATATTCAAAAGGTGTTTATAATTCTATTATCCGCGTTGCAAATGACGCAATTTCAGTCTCATCGTGGCTTGTAAAAACAATGATGCGATTTGCAAAGTGCTTTTTTATCAAGCTCATTATTCCTTCTCTCAGCGCAAAGTCAAGTCCTTTGAAAGCCTCGTCAAGAATAAGCACATCCGGCTCAAAAGCCACAGCGCGCGCAAGAGCCACACGCCGACACATTCCGCCGGAAAGCTCAGACGGATACTTATTCATGCTGTCTGAAAGCGAAAAAGCATACAGCCATTTTTCGGCTGTCATTTTATCCGAAACAACGCTGACATTTTGGAGCGCGGTTTTCCAGGGCAAAAGCACGTCTGACTGAAAAACAACACCAATCCTTTCGTTTTCAGAAAAGATAATCTCACCGTTTTCAGGCTTTTCAAGGCCGCAAAGAAGGCGCAGGAGCGTTGTTTTTCCTTTCCCGGATTCGCCCTTAATGCAGACTCTCTCCCCTTTTTTGATGCTTTCGGAAAAGCTCCGGATAACCTTATTTTTATCATAAGAGAAAGAAAGGTTTTTTATTCTAATCATTTTTCATTTCCCTTTCTTATCTTTTTCAGAAGCGCAGTTATCAGCTTTTCAAGAAGAACGCTCAGTATTATCACAACAAGTGTCCACGCAAACAAATCAGCGGTTTCAATGGTTATTTTTGACCGATAAAGATGATATCCCACCGAACTTTGCGGCAACGATATTACCTCAGCGGCAACACCAGACTTCCACGCAAGTCCGAGCGCTGTTGTGCAGCCTGCGGCGAAATATGGCAAAACCGAGTGTACATAAATCTCCTTTATGGTTTTGAGTTTTCCGAAGCGAAAAACTTTAGCCATTTCAAGCATACTTTTGTCAGTGTTTTTAATTGCTTCACTGACATTCGCCCAAACGATTGGTAAAACAATCAAAAAGACAATAAAAACCGGAACACCGTTCTTTTTAATCCAGACCAAAGCAAGAATAATAAAAGAGGCAACCGGCGTTGCCTTGGCAAGGCTTATGAGCGGATAAAAAAGCCGGTTCAAAAACTCAAACGATGAAGTAAGCACGGCAAGCAGCGTTCCAAATATAACACCGCATAAATATCCGAAGCTTATCCGTAAAAAGGATGAGCCGATGCTTTTCCAAAACTCTGCCGTTTGCGAAAGCTCAAAAAGCCGCTGAAGAACCTGAAAAGGAGAAACAATGAGGATTTCTTTGTCAATCA
>DJPI01000005.1:34535-65360 GCA_002438505.1 Ruminococcaceae bacterium UBA6416
TTTTATTCCGCATAGTAAAGTTCGCTAACAGGCATTTCTCCGCCTACAGACTTGGGGTCAGCGTCAAAATAGACCTTAAAGTTGGCGTCTGCAATCTTCTGCATTTCACTGCCGTCAATAAAAACGATGTTGCAGCGGGAAATAACCTCCTGAGCTTTTTCCGTTTTTGCAGCCTCGGCCTTCTTTTCGGAAAGTGAGCTGTCAACGGCAAAGACGGATGCGTCAATAATGCCCTTTGCGGCAATTTTCTCGCCTTCGGCGGCCGGATTGAGGTTAACATTTTCAACGCTGAGCTTATTGTCTGAAATAAACTGCTTAACAGCCTCAGGGTTCTTTTCAATGAAATCCTTTCTTGCAACAACGCAGCCCATTGCAAGCTCGGTGTCCGGATTAACCTTTTTCCATTCATCGGTAAGGCTGAGAACACTCTTAACGCTCGCGTTCTTTGTTGTTACAACAGAAACAAACGGCTCAGGAAGAACGGCAACCTTAACATCGCCGGAAATCACCTTTGCGGCAAGCTCGCTGTGCTCGGAAAGATACTCAACCTTAACGTCTTTCTCAAGTGAGTTCGCCTTGAGAATGTGATTGAGAATATATTCCGGAGTGGAGCCCTGACCGGTTGCATAAACGGTTTGGCCTTTAAGGTCTGAAAGTGATGAAATTTCAACGCCGTTTGAAACAACATAGAGAACGCCGAGAGTATTCACGCCGAGCATTTTGATTCCGCCGTTCGTCTTTTTATAAAGGTTTGCAGCAAGACTGAGCGGACAGGAAGCAATGTCAACCTCACCGGTTGAAAGCATTGGAACAACCTGAGTCGGGTCTGAAACAACGGTGATTTCATACTTTGAATTGTCCATAAGGTCAATCATACCCATGCCTGTGGGACCTTTATTGGCAGCAACCTTAATCTTTTCGCCCTTATACTCCGTTGTTGATTCGGCCGGAGATGATGTTGTTGTGCTGTCTGATGAGCCTGTGCAGGCAGCGAATGCAAAAAGCATTACAAGAGCGAGCGCAAGCGCAACAATTTTTTTTGCGTTTTTCATAAGTAAAACACACCTTTCTTTATTTTCTGTCAGCAGCAAATTTCCGCAGACAATATTTACTGAATGAAACTTTTAAGCGCCTCTTTGTCAATGAGGCGGATATACTTTCCGTTACGCTCAACGGCATTCCCGGCCGCAAGCGCATCAAAAGCCCGGTAAAGCGAGGCACGTCCGATATCAAGCGACACGGCAAGCTGACTCATTGAGCGGTCAAGTTCATATGTCTTGTAATCGGCAAAACAGGAAAGAAGATAGTTTGCAAGTCTGCTTTCAGCCGTTCCGCCGGTGAAATTGACAATTCTCTTGTTAAGAAAAAGAATCCTGTCTGAAAGATATCTGATATAGCTGACGGAGAAGGACGGGTCAGACTGCATAAGCTTAACAATTACACTTTTGTCAATATAAAAAACCTTTGTGTCCTTTGTTGCAACAATCTGATTAACAAAATGGTCCCGGCCGGAAAAAAGCGCGGCGCAGCCAAAGACGGAATTCTCACCAAGCTTGCTGATAATGACGCCGTTTTCACTTTTAAAAACCTTTGCGCCGCCTTTAATTATAAACCCCACGGAAAAGCGGAAGCATTCACCGGAATAAATTGTTTCACCGCGTTTATAGTCAATGGCATATGTTTCATCGCAGGAAAGCGCAGCCTTAAGAACAGACGGAGAAAGCGAGGAAAAAATATCAACTTTCATCAGTTTTTCAACAAATTTATCGCTGACAGTCATCCAACCCATCCTTCCGTTTGTCTCAAATGATACATTACGTTCGGTATTATATCACCGCATTTATAGAATGTCAATACTTTAAGAAAAAAAGAACTTTCGGTGCAGAACCGAAAGCTCTTATACGCTCTTCTCACTCTTCCATTTGTTTTCCAAGAAAGCCGGCCGCAACCTGAACAAGCTTGATGTCCGTCTGGCTCGGTGCTTCCGCCTTTCCGCCCGAAAGCAGTGTAACCGCGCCCATAACATCACCTGCGCCTATTATCGGAAACATTGCACAGATTTCATGGCCTCCGGAGTCGGAAAGTTCAAGGGTATCTTTGCTTGTTCCGAAAACAAAGCTGTTGCGCTTTTCCATATAGCTTTCAAGCAATGGAGAAATACGTTTTTCAACAGCGTCCTTTTTCGGTATTCCCGCAACGGCAATGACATGATCCCTGTCACAAATTGCCGCCGGACGGCCGGTAGTTCTGTATAAAACTTCAACATACTGCTTTGTGTACGGACTCAGCTCCCCAATCGGAGAATACTTTTTAAAAATCACCTCTCCGTCCGTGTTGGTAAAAATTTCCAGAGGGTCACCCTCGCGAATCCTCATTGTTCGCCTTATCTCTTTCGGTATTACAACCCGTCCAAGGTCATCAATTCGCCGGACAATTCCCGTTGCCTTCATATATTAAAACTCCTTCTGATACATTTATTTGTGTTAGTATTATTTACGGAGCTTTACATATTATTCAGCATTTCAGTTCATCACAGTTAATGTTTTTTCAAAACAAAAAACCGGAGACTACGCTTGTAAATCTTCGGTTTTTTGATTTTGATTTTTTAATCAGAGCTCAACTTTATAATGACGAACATAAACGGTCAAGGTTTTTCTGTTCCAGTCAAGAATATGAAGATTTGATCCGTCCGGCTCGGGGCGGATTGTCATTCCCTCAGCCTCAGTGCTGTGAATTCCCAAATCGCGCAGCGCAAATTCAGACACCTCGCCGGTACTGACATCAACTTTCAAAATGCGCTTGCAGCTTTCGGTGCCTTCGGCAAGGGTGTCACTCGAAAGATAAAGCTTTCCGTCATAAAACTCTCCGTCCTGAATCCGTCTCACGGGGGTTGAAAGCTTTATTATCCTTTCAAACGCCATGTTATTGTTTGCGTCAAAAACATACATTTCATCAGTTTCAGCCCAGCGTGTTGCATAAAGCAAACCGGTATCCGGATCAACGGCAACCCAAGGAACGCCCTCTGAAAAGCATTCATAATCAAGATAATACACTTCTCCGGTCGGAGAAAGATCAGACGTGTTAAAAACAACAATGCACGCATCAATCTTTTTTCCGCCCTCAACGGAAACATATAATTTATCTTTATATGCACTAAGACCACCCATATGGTCATATCCCTGAGCAATCACGTCATTGGGAGGCGGACAGAGCTTTCTTTCAACAGGCGTCATTTTTTCTCCGTCATAGGAATATTTTGCAAGCGATGTCACCTGAAGCTGCTTTATCACGGTGTTGCTTGTGTAATAATACTCACCATCGTTTGTGATTTCCTGTCCGCCGAAAACAAGGCTGTCAAGAACAAAAAGCTGCTCTGAAACAAGTTTAGCCGTATCCGTGCTTACCGCGTGCGGCGCATAAAGTCCGGTAATCGCAAGAAAAACAGCCGTAAACAGCGACTAAGCCTTTTTGAAATAGAATTTAAACTTCATTTTCACTCATCCTTACATTTTTTCTGTACAAGCGGTGTTAAGCTATTTTTCTTTATAATACAGCATACAGTGGCAATAGCCTTCAAAATTCGGATCCTTAACTTTCTCGCGAAAGTCCTTGCACATACACTTTGTGTCATCGTTTTGCTCGCGCATACACGGACAATATCCGCCAGTTCTTTTGAGGCCTTCTTTGACAACCCTGACAACATCCGCGTTTTCATTGAGTCTGATTTTCATTTTCAGTCCTCCAAAAGGGCAAGAATTTCTTCCTTTTCGTGATATCCGGTGGTTGAGTTAATGATCTTTCCGCCCTTCATTGCAACAAGCATCGGAATGAACCGAACCTCAAACTTTTCGGCAAGCTCCGGTTCTTCGTCAACATTAACTTTGCACACGGCAATGTCGGTGCGTTCGTTTGCAATTTCTTCAACAACGGGAGCCACCATCATGCACGGCCCGCACCAAGTTGCCCAAAAATCGATAAGAACGGGTCTTTCGTTTTGATTAACAATTTTTTCAAAATTGTCCTTTGTGAGAGTGATTTCCATAATACTTACCTCTTTTCATATATTTGTCTTTAGAGTTGTTTGCGCATATCTTACTGTTTCCATGGCGTCCTTTGAATATTTATCAGCACCGATATTTTCCGCATATTCTTCCGTTAAAACGGCGCCGCCAACGACAACCTTGCACCACGGCGCGCGTTCACGAAGAATTTTTATTGTTTCCTCCATTGCGGGAACGGTTGTTGTCATGAGCGCACTGAGTCCGGCAAGCTTTGCACCGCTTTTTATAACGGCATCGGCAACAGTTTGAGCGTCAACATCCTTTCCCAAGTCAATAACATTATAACCGTAATTTTCAAGGAGAAGATGAACAATGTTTTTCCCAATGTCATGAACATCGCCTTTGACGGTTGCAAGCACAACCGGCAGCGCGTTATTTTTATCCGGATTTTCATTCCGAGGCGCTGCAAGTTTAATTCTTTCAAAAGCACTTTTTGCCGCTTCAGCGCTCATAAGAAGCTGGGGAAGATAAATTCTTTTGCTTTCAAAGCCCTTTCCAACCTCATCAAGCGCCGGAATGATGGCAGTTTGAACAATTTCAAGACCATCTTTTTCTTCAAGAAGCTTTTTGCAAAGCTCACCTGCGCTTTCCTTGAGGCCTTTTATGATTGCAGATTTAAGCTGAGATAAAACATTTTCATCTTTTTCCGGCAAAGCCTCGGCTTTGTCGGGCTTGTTGTCAGCGCAAAACGAAATATAATCGGCAAAGCCTTCATCAAGTCCGCAAAGCGCACAATATGTTTTATATGCTCGAATCATTTCACGGCTGTTGGGGTTAAGAATTGCGGCGGAAAGACCGTTTTCAAGCGCAAGAAGGAAAAACGAGGCGTTGAGCGCTCCCCTCTCAGGCAGCCCGAAAGAGACATTGGAAACGCCGAGACTTGTGTGGCAATCAAGCTTACGGCGAATATCCGAAAGCGCTTTAATTGTTGTTCTTGCCGCAAACGGGTCTGCGCTTACGGTCATTGCAAGTGTGTCAAAAACAATGTCCTTTTTTTCAATTCCGTATTTCTTTGCGGTATCAAGAATTCTTTCTGCAATTCGGACGCGTTCCTCGGCCGTTTCCGGAATTCCGTTTTCGTCAAGCGTCAGTGCCGTGACAACGCCGCCGTACTTCTTAACAAGCGGAAAAACAGCCTCCATGCTCTCTTTTTTTCCGTTGACGGAGTTAATCATCGGCTTGCCGTTATAAAGCCTCATGGCCTTTTCCATTGCTATTATATCAGATGTGTCAATCTGCAGCGGAAGGTCAAGCACGCTCTGAAGTTCAAAGACTGCTTTTTCAAGCATTGCGCCCTCATCAATTCCGGGAATTCCGACATTGACATCAAGAATATCCGCTCCGTTTTCCTGCTCGGAAAGACCTTCACTCAGAATGTATCCAATATCATTTTCAAGCAGCGCCTGTTTGAACCGCTTTTTTCCTGTTGGATTGATTCTTTCACCTATTATCACAGGCTTCTTATCAAAATATACCGCATGAGTATATGATGAAACAACTGTCAAGTTCTTTTCGGCGGGCTTTTTGAGCTTCACATCTTTGAGCGTTTCAATGAGCTTTTTTATATAGCTGTCATTTGTTCCGCAGCAGCCGCCGAGAACTGTTACGCCATTTTCGGCCATTATTCTCATTTCACGGCAAAAATCCTCGGCATCAACGTCAAAAACCGTTTTTCCGTCAACGCTCTTCGGCATACCGGCATTGGGTTTCATTATGACCGGAACTGAGGCACAGGAAAGAATCCTTTTTGCAACGCTTTGAAGCTGACTCGGTCCGAGCGAACAGTTTGCGCCAACGGCATCTGCACCCATTCCCTCAAGCATTGCAACCATTGCCTCCGGTGTTGCGCCGGTAATCAGCTTTCCGTCCTCGCCGTATGCATTGGTGACAAAAACCGGCAGCGAACTGTTTTCCTTTGCAGCAAGCAAAGCCGCCTTGGTTTCATAGCTGTCATTCATTGTTTCAATCACAATGAGGTCAACATTATATTTGACTCCGAGCCTCACCGTTTCGGCAAAAACGGAAACAGCCTTTTCAAAATCAAGGTCTCCAAAGGGTCTGAGGAGCTTTCCAAGCGGGCCGATATCAAGGGCAACAAACTTTTCCTGAGGTGCGTTTGAGGCCGCCCTTGCGCTCACAGCGTTTTGGACGGCGGCTTTGATAACTTCCTCAAGCTCACCGCTTTCATATTTAAGACTGTTCGCACCAAAAGTGTTTGCGCAGACAATGTTGCTGCCGGCGTCAAAATACTTCTTGTGAACGCCTTGAACAACCTTGGGGTGAGTTGTGTTCCAGCTTTCCGTGCTCTCGCCCGGTTTCAGGCCTTCTTTTTGAAGATAGGTTCCAAAACCTCCGTCGAGAATAAGTATTCTGCTTTCTAAAAGTTCAAGAATGCCCATAGTGTCCACCCTCTTTTTCTGTCAATAAACACCTATTATCGCCGTTACAGATTTTGACGGCAACATCATCAAATTGTCTCCGAGACTGATTCCGAGAAGTTTTGTGCAGTTAAGCGCCGGAATTATTGCTTTTTGAAGTTCAAGCGGAAGGTCACCGTATCCCGGGCTGAACCGCGGCCTTAAAGAAAGACCTTGCTTGCGATATTGCTCCCCGAGTTCGGCATTAAGAGTATCGCAAAGGCTTTCAACCCTTTCGCTGCCGATAGCCTGAAAACAAACTCCTTTTGCCGGAGATAAAAGTGACTGCCTTTTTATGAATCTGTCAGCTTCATGTCCAACGGTTGCGGCGAAAAGTATAATTCTTTCACATCCGTCAAGATTTTTGAAAAGCGCCTTGCTTTTTGTTTTTGAAAAACCAAGGTCAATTTCATCGCCGCAAAACGAAAGCGGAAATTCACAAAAGCAAGCCTTATATGAGAACGCGCCCTCGCTTTCACCAAGGCAGTTTTCAAGAAGCTTTTTTATCTGTTCATCCGGGGTTTTGCAGCCCATATACCTGAAAATTTCACGTTCGTTGAGCGGAATTTCCGAATAAGTTTTAAAAACAATTTCATTCATAGTCTTTACCGAGAATATCCGAAAGATTTGAATAAATTTTCTGTGCAACGTCAGGTTTGTTCATTGAATAAACATGAACATTGCTGACGCCGTTTGCAAAAAGATCAATAATCTGATCTGTAGCATATGCAATTCCGGCCTGCTTCATGGCGTTTTCATCGTTGCCGAAACGGTCAACAAGGCTGATGAATCTCTGCGGCATATGACAGCCGGAAAGCTTAATTGCCCGTTCAACCTGATTCGCTTTTGTTATGGGCATTATTCCGGCAACAACCGGAACGGTTACACCGGCCTCGCGCAGCCTGTACAGAAAATTATAAAGAAGATTATTGTCAAAAAACATCTGCGTTGTCAAAAATTCGCATCCGGCGTCAACCTTGGCTTTGAGAAAACGGATATCTTCCTTGCTGTTTCTGCTTTCCGGGTGAACTTCCGGATAGCACGCGGCACCGATGCAAAAGGATGGATTGGCCTCTTTCAGCTCGTGAATAAGCTCTGTTGCGTGGTTATATGCCCATGTGCTTCTGTCGCTTTCAAGCATATCGCCCGGAATATCGCCGCGCAGCGCAAGAATGTTTTCAACTCCGCTTTCTTTAATGGCCTCAATTTGCCTGTGAACCATCTCCTTTGTTGAGGAAACGCAGGTCAGATGCTCAACAGTTTCAACGCCAAACTTTTCCTTGATATTTTTTGCAATTTCAAGAGTAAATTTGCTTGTTCCGCCGCCGGCGCCGTAAGTTACGCTCATATATGCCGGTTTGATTGCGGCAATGGCTTTCACGGCGCGTTCCACGCTTTCAAATGAAGTTTCCTTTTTCGGCGGAAAAACCTCAAAGGAGAGCGACGGCTTTTCGTCTTTGAGAATATTTATGACTTTCATCCGATATCACCACAAAAGTTATTTAACAACGCCGGTCTTGTCCTTCTGAACAACATCGTGTGCACCGCCCTCAACAATGCTTGTTGCGGAAACGAGCGTGATTTTTGCCTTTTTCTGAAGTTCCGGGATGGAAAGCGCTCCGCAGTTGCACATTGTTGACTTAACCTTTGAAAGAGAGAGTGCAACATTGTCCTTAAGACTTCCGGCATACGGGACATAGGAGTCAACGCCCTCCTCAAATGAGAGCTTTTTGTCTCCGCCAAGGTCATACCGCTGCCAGTTGCGTGCTCTTGACGAGCCCTCGCCCCAGTATTCTTTCATATATGTTCCGCCGATGCTGATTTTGTTTGTCGGGCTTTCATCAAAGCGGGCAAAATATCTTCCAAGCATCACAAAATCCGTGCCCATTGCAAGTGCAAGCGTAATGTGATGGTCATAAACAATTCCGCCGTCTGAACAGACCGGAACATAAACGCCGGTTTCTTCAAAATATTCGTCTCTTGCCTTGCAGACTTCAATGAGTGCCGTTGCCTGTCCTCTGCCGATACCCTTTGTTTCGCGTGTGATGCAAATTGAGCCGCCGCCGATTCCGACCTTTACAAAGTCTGCACCGCAATCGGCAAGGAAACGGAAGCCGTCCGCATCAACAACATTTCCGGCGCCAACCTTAACGCTTTCGCCGTAATGCTCGCGTATCCAAGCGATTGTAAATTTTTGCCAGTCTGAAAAGCCTTCTGAGGAGTCAATGCAAAGAACATCCGCCCCGGCTTCAACAAGCGCCGGAACCCTTTCGGCATAGTCTCTTGTGTTGATTCCTGCACCAACAACATATCTTTTATGCTCATCAAGAAGTTCATTCGGATTCTTTTTGTGGGAGTCATAGTCTTTTCTGAAAACAAAATAACGCAGACACTGGTTTTCATCAATAATCGGAAGTGAGTTCAGCTTGTTATCCCAGATAATATCGTTCGCTTCCTTGAGGCTTGTTCCCTCTTTTGCAACAACAAGCCTTTCAAACGGAGTCATAAATTCAATGACGGGGGTGTCAAGCTCCATGCGGCTGATTCGATAATCCCGTCCGGTAACAATTCCGAGAAGCTTCCCCTTTTCGGTTCCGTCCTCCGTCACGGCAACGGTTGAATGACCCGTCTTTTCCTTGAGGGCAATGATATCCTTAAGCGTTGCCAGGGGTGAAACATTGGAGTCGCTCGTTACAAACCCTGCTTTATGGTTTTTTGCTTTTGCAACCATTGCAGCCTCATCCTCAATGCTCTGAGAGGCGTATATAAACGAAACGCCGCCCTCTTTTGCAAGGGCGACCGCAAGCCTGTCGCCCGAAACGGACTGCATAATGGCGGATACCATAGGTATATTCATGGTTATTGAAGATTCTTCACCTTTTTTGAACTTAACGAGCGGCGTTTTCAAAGAGACGTTCGCCGGAACGCATTTTTCAGAAGAATAGCCCGGAATCAACAGATACTCGTTAAAAGTGTGTGACGGTTCATTGATAAAAACAGCCATAGTGCTCCTCCTATGTCAAACATTTTTAAAATCGCCGCTTTCCGCAGAAAAACAAATCTGCGGAAACACGGCGGTTAATTTATGAAATTTTATCACAACAAATGTGACATGTCAACAGCGGACAAAAAAAGTTTTTCAGGGTTTTTTAGAGCGTTGTTGCGGCAAGATATGCCGCTTTTGTTGCGTCTGCAATTTTTCCGGCTCTTGTGCAGTCACCGATGGCGGCAACGCGGATATCGGAGGACAAAAGCTCCTTTTCAAGCGTTGTGTCCGGCCTTGAGCCGAGGGAAAGCACAACCTTGTCACACTTAATTCTGCTTCTTGCTTTTGTTTTTGTGTTTTCGGTGACTATGCAGCCGTTTTCAATTTCACAAAGCTTTTCATTGACTCTGAAAACAGTGCCTGCCTTTTTAAGCTTCGGCAAGATGTCGTCTCTGTGCTGCATCCATGTTCCGGGAGCAAGTTCATCCTGCATTTCAACAACCGTGACCTTGCAGCCTTTTTGAGTGAGATATTCGGCCGTTTCAAGTCCGGTGAGTCCGGAACCGATGACGGCAACCGAAACGTCATGGATATCCGCTTTCTTGCCGAGGATATCTTCAAAGGTGAGAACATCATTTTCATCATGTATTCCGGGGAAAGACGGCTTAACCGGTTTGCTTCCCACAGCAATGATCACGGCGTATGCATTTTCCTTTTTTGCCTCTTCGGCGGTCAATGCCTTGTTAAAGACAAATTTTACACCGTCCTCTTCACAGCATTTGAATGCATCCTCAACAAACCAGGCGGTTTTGCCCTTTTTCGGCGGAACGGCAGCAAGATTAAGCTGTCCGCCGGGCTTTGTGCTCTTTTCATAAACAGTGACGTCAAAGCCGCGTTTTGAAAGAATATCCGCAGCGGTGAGTCCGGCAGGGCCTGCACCGGCAACAAGAACCTTGAGTCCGTTTCCGTTTTTGACAAGCTCCTCCTTTTCGTGGCCGACAAAGGGATTGACGGAGCATTCACCATGTGAGCCGATATATGCGTTTTCCTGCATTGACTCGATGCAGTTAAGGCAGCAAATGCAGCGTCTTATTGTTTTTCCGCTCAGTGCCTTCTGGGTCCAGTATGGATCGGCAATCTGCGGCCTTCCAAGGCAGACGAAGTCCTGGACGCCCTCTTCAAGCTGTTGCTCGGCCTGTTCCGGCGAACGGATGAGATTTGCGGCAAGAACAGGAATTGAAACGGCTTCCTTAACCGCTTTCGCCATATACTTCCTCCAGCCCGGTTCAAAGGAGACCGGCTCAAGCCAATAGTTGAAAGTGTCATATCCGGCAGAGGAAACATCAATCGCATCAACACCGGCTTTTTCAAGCCGCTTTGCAACCTCAACACCGGTTTTGAGGTCATATCCCTTGCCCTGCTGTCCAATCATCGAATAACATTCATCAACGGAAAGGCGGACAACAACAGGGAACTTCTTTCCGCATTCGGTCTTGATGCCGCGGATAATGTTGAGAATAAACCGCATTCTGTTTTCAAGCGAGCCGCCGTATTCATCGGTGCGGTTATTTGTCACAGGACTTAAAAACTGCTGAAGAAGATAACCGTGAGCACAGTGGAGTTCAACACCGTCACATCCGGCCTTGAAAACGCGAACGGCACCGTCAACAAACTGCTGCTCAAGCTCCTTAATTTCTTTGTGCGTGAGCGCCCTGACTCTGCCGCCGGCAAAATATGCCGGCTCGCATTTTGAAGGTGCAACAGAGGACGGAACAATGTCATTTTTCAAGAGAGTTGGGCCAACGGCCGGTGTAAGCTTATAAAGGAGCTTTCCGTAAAAACCCTTTGTGAGCTTTTGCGCTTTGATTGAAAGCGGAACCGTTCCAACCAACAGACCGACATTCTGCCTGCCCGGATGATGAAGCTGAACAAAAAACTTTGCGCCGTGGCGCTGAATGCGCTTTGCCATCTCTGCAAGAGGCGCAATATGATAATCGTGGCTGACCGCAAGCTGGGCAAAGGCCGCCGAACCGGTTTGATCGTTAACGCGGGTAATTTCGGTCATAATAAGACCCGCGCCGCCTTTTGCGCGCTCTTCATAGTAATCCATCATCTGCTCCGTTGGTCGGCCGTCAAACTGACCGAATCCCATAAGCATCGGAGGCATCACAACGCGGTTTTTGATTTCAACACTGCCGATTTTCATCGGACTTGAAAGAATCTTATATTCCATATTCTATCCTCACTTGCTGCCGTTAAGGCGCTTCACAGTCTCTTTAAACTCTTTGAATTTTCTCTTTTCAAGCGCCCAATAGACATTTCTGACAAACGGAGCGAATTTCATAAGCTGTTCGGCAAAGCCGAAAAGCGCGCAGGGACTAACCGTGTCTTTGCCTTTTTCAATGCCCTCAACCATCTTTTTTGCAACAATGGTCGGCTGCTGAACCGGAAACGGCTTTTTGAATTCAATTTCATTCGCCGCTTTGAAAAAGCCCGTGTCTGTTGCAACGGGATAAAGGCAGGTGAGCTGAACATTATCCGGCTTTTCAAGCCTGATACCCTCCTGAAAGCCCTGCATTGCAAACTTTGAAGCTGAGTATATTGTGAATCCGGGCATCGCCATTTTTCCTATTGCGGAAATTGTTATTGCAAAAACTCCGCGCCTGCCGGAAAGATAACGGACGTATTTCTGATATGAGTAAATCGGCGAAAAGACATTCGTTTCAAACATTGCCGCAACTCTGTCCCAGTCGGCATAATTGACTTCCTCGTAATAAGGATAACCGGCATTGGCATAAAAAATATCGATTGAACCGAGCTTTTCCAGAGCCGTTTCAAAAATGCTGTCAACGGCCTCCTTTGATGAAACATCAATCTTCATCGGAATAACTTTTTCAGAGTCAAATCCGCCAAGGCGGTCAGTGTTTTTATCAACGGCAAGGATGCGGTTGTTGCCCTGAACAAGCAGGCGCAGAACCTCAAGACCTATTCCGCTGTTGCAGCCGGTGAGAACAATATTTTTATTGTTAATCATCATATTTCCTCCAAAAATCAGGTTGAATATATTTTAACATATTCACACGAGTAAATCAATAACAGTCAAACTAAAAATCCGGCAGCAAATAAGAGCCTTCTCATTTCACTGCCGGATTCATTAAATTAATGGCCTTTTATCATTCTGACAAAATCAATAATATACTTTGCAAACGGCCAGATAATATTATAAAGCATTTCAAACAATGTTTTGCTGCCGGTTTTTGTGAGGATATTGTCACTGTCCTCATCAAGGAGCTTATTGAAATCGCTGACAAGGTCTGCGGAAACATAGGGCTTTTCCGGGTCATATTTCACGGCGTCACCGTTCATTATTGTGAAGTTGAACAGCCTTTCACCGAGCGGGGTTGCGCTTCCGATAAGCGTGTAATCAACAACAAGGTCAAAGTTTGCGAGCGAAAGCTCCGGAATTTTTCCGTTGAACTTAACTTCAACGCTCTCTCCCGGTTCAAGAACCTTTGTGAAAATTGAACCGGCAAACTTGATGTCAAGGCCGCGTGCGGAAACCGCAGTGATTTTCATCTTATATTTTTCCGAAAGATTTTTAATTACAACCGCAGTGTCTTTTGAGCTGACATAGCCTTCGGTGCTGTTGTTAAACATTGCGTGAACGGAATGGGATTTATTGGTTGTTGCGTGGAACTGCGGATACTGAGCAGAGGAATGAACATCCTTGATTTTCTCAGTCAAAAGCAGCGTTTTAAGAAGCTCTGCCGTATGTGGATCCTTATAGATCATTCCGTGGAAAAAGTTTTCAATGAACCATGTGTGATTCGGAAGATATGAGGTTGAAGCGTCAACCGTCATTGACGGCGAAACCTGATAAAAGCCTGTGTCAACCTTTTGGGTGTAACCATCGGAAAAGCGCTGACCCAAAGGCGCCGCCGTTGCACCTGTTGCGGAATTGATTGTGATTATTCCGTCTGAGCTTTGGTTAAGTCCCGTAACAACCTTGTTATCATAACCTGCAACAATATAAACATCGGTTCCGGCTTTCTGCGCACGTTTAAAACCGTTTGAAAATTCAGGCATTACTTCATAATGCATATAGTCGCTCTTTTTGATAAGCTCGGCGCTTTCCACGGGATCAAGATTTTTGGCCTTCATTTCTTCATAAAACTCAGTCGGGCAAAAGTCCCAAATGCTGCCCCAATAGCCGATAACCTGCCTTGCATAGGGCGCAAGAGTATTGAGCACCTCATCAAGGAAGCCAAGCTCATTCGCGCGAACAAGCCAGTTAAAGTCGGTTTCAAACATCATTCCGTGCTCAACAAAGCGCACAAGGCATTCCTCGTCAAAGTCAATTTTGTCTGCAAGAATGTCATATGCGATACCTGCGCCGCCGAGAGCCGGAACAGTCATGACCGCGTTATTGACATCACCCTTTTCACCGTAAAGGGTGAGATATGTGCCGGTGACCTGTCCGCCGTGGGAGACGGCAAAGATGTTGACCTTGTCCTTGCCTGAGTATTCCTTGACGGACTGAATGAATTCATCAAGCTGTTTTGCGCAGAAAGGCGCACCCATTCTGAAATCACAGTTGAAATTATAGATATTCTCATCGCCGATATACTTTGCATATTCGCCAAGAATTTCGGTTTCGTGCTGATAGATAAGATCGCCGTCATATTTTTTGAGCATTGCGGCGCGGTTACTCTCCTCGGCGGTAACGCAATATCTTTGAAGCGGATATACGCTTGATCCGTCCGGGTTGCAAGCCATATCATAATAAAGCTTGACAAACTCCTTTCCGACCGTTTCTCCAAGCGCCTTTCCGTTGCCGGTTGCAAGCGCTCCGATGTCAATGCCGACCTTAACAATATTTTTGAAAAGAGCGGCAAGAATTTCATCCATATCAATGCCCCAGACATGAACCTTGTTTCCGTTCTCGTCAATACGGTACTGGGCAGAAGAGCTGTAGCCCGGAACAACAATTACCGGATAACCGTTATATTCGCTGTTGTCAAAACCGGCAGACACCGTGCAAACAGAAGAAAACAGCAGAACAAGACACAGAACCACCGAAATCAGCTTTTTCATATTTTCATATTCCTCCAAAAGTAGCGACCATAGCCGCAAAATTCTAACACTTTATTTTAACATTATTCAAAGCGGTTTGCAAGAAAAAACAATAAAACCGGACAGAAAATCAAATGCCGCTTTTTTGTGAGAATTCGACAAAAGAACGGCATTTATCAGTATTATGTTGACATTATTTCTTCTTTTTAATCTTCGGAATAATCAAACACGCTGCAATTGCAAGAACCGCCGCGGCAATCAGCGCAATGGGAACAATCGTGTCCATATCGTTTTCTCCTGTTGCAGGCAGCGCCCCTGCATTAACCGCCGGAACGTCGGCGGCAAAAACCTGAATCAAAACGGCAACACCGCTTAAAATCATGAGTGCCGCAAGAATCAGGCATATAACCTTGACCATCTTTTTTGGAAACATTATTATTGACCTTCCTTTTGCTTTTATTTCAAATACTGCTTCATGTCATCGGAAAGTGAAGCAAAGATTTTTTCCGCTTCTTGCTTTGTCTTTCCCCTTGCGGTGAAGTAAACCTTGATTTTTGGCTCCGTTCCGCTCGGGCGGATAATTACACCGTTTGAGTTTTCAAGCGCAAACGAAAGAACATTTGACTTCGGCAAATCAATTTTTGCCACTGCGCCGGTTTTATGATTGAGCGTTTCGCTCTTTTTGTAATCAGAGGATTCAAGAACCTCATAGCCTGCAATGAAAGACGGACTTTTCTTCCTGAGCAACTCCATAATCTGAGCCATCTTTTCCATTCCGGTTTCACCTTTGAACTCAAAGCTTTCAACGCGGTTGAGATAATAGCCGTGCTCAGCATAAATCTCCTGCATTTTTTCATAAAGGCTTATGCCTTTTTCTTTATAATAAGCCGCCATCTCACAAATTAGAGTTGACGCAACAACGGCGTCCTTGTCTCTTGCGTGAATTCCGGAAAGGTAACCGTAGCTTTCCTCCATGCCGACAATGAAACGGTCGGCCTCGCCTTTGGCTTCAAGCTCAGTGATGTATTCGCCAATATATTTAAATCCGGTGAGAAGCTTTTTGACTGAAGCTCCATACTTTTTGCAAACAACATCAACAAGGTCGGTTGTTACAAATGACTTGACAACAACGGCGTTTTTGGGCAGCGTTCCAAGTTCCTTTCTTCTTGAAAGGAGATACTCGGCAAGGAGCACTCCAACCTCATTGCCGGTCATAAGCTTATATTCGCCGTTATCAAGGACGGCTATTCCGACTCTGTCGCAATCGGGGTCGGTTGCAAGGAGCAAATCCGCCTTTTTATTCTCCGTCATTTTGATTGCGCATTCAAAAACCTGCTTGATTTCCGGATTGGGATAAGGACAGGTTGGGAAATTTCCGTCCGGATATTCCTGTTCTTTAACAACGCTGACATTTTTAATGCCTATGCGTTTGAGCATTGCGCGAACGTGCTTGTTTCCGGTTCCGTTGAGCGGAGTGTAAATAACACGCAGGTCTGTTCTTGCGGTAATTTCCTTTGAAAGGCAGCATTTTTCAACGCAGTCATAAAACTTTTGAACAACCTCGTCGCCGATATATTTGATAAGACCGCTTTCAATGCCCTTTTCAAAGTCCATTGCTTTAACTCCGGAAAACATATCCGTTTTCAGAATAAAGTCATATGTTCTTGCCGCCGCTTCATCAGTCATCTGATATCCCTCGGGGTCATAGCACTTATAGCCGTTATATTCAGCCGGATTGTGGCTTGCAGTGATAATTATTCCGCCCTTGCAGTGAAGCTCTCTGACGGCAAATGAAAGCATCGGAGTGGGAACAAGTTCCGGATAGATATAAACTTTAATTCCGTTGGCGGCAAGCACACCGGCAGCGCTTTTTGCAAAATCCGTTGACTTGATTCTTGAATCATACGCAATGGCAACAGAGGGCGATTCATATTCGCTGAGAAGATAAGAAGCAAGACCCTGAGTCGCCTGATTAACGGTGTAAACATTCATTCTGTTTGTTCCGGCGCCGATAACACCGCGCAGTCCGGCTGTTCCGAACTCAAGGTTTCTGTAAAACCTATCGTTAATTTCCTCCGTCTTTCCTTCTATTGATGAAAGTTCTTTTTTGAGATCGGGATCGGCAACGGCCTTTTCGCACCAAAGCGAATAAAGAGCATTTATGTCATTCATTGAAAATACCTCCGATGTTATTTAATTCATTGATTATTTTAACACTTATTATAAAGATATGTCAATAGCCGGAAAAGGCAACAATTTGTCAAAAAGAGAAAAGAGAAACTGCAAAAACGCAATTTCCCTTTTTCATCAGTCAATTTCAACCATGACTTTCTGGTCGTTTCTGTTGGCGGTTGCGCGCATAACAGTTCGGATAGCCTTTGCGATTCTGCCCTGCTTTCCGATAACTCTGCCCATATCATCGGCAGCAACATGAAGGTGATAAACGATTACGCCTTCATCGTTGATATCGTCAACGTCAACAGTTACCTTTTCCGGCTCGTCAACAAGACCGGCCGCGATTGTAATGAGTAACTCTTTCAAGGCGAGTACCTCCAAACTTATTTAATGATGTCGCACTTTTTAAGAAGAGCCTTAACGGTATCAGTGGGCTGAGCGCCGTTAGCAATCCACTTCTGCGCCTTTTCGGCATCGATTTTGATTTCACCCGGCTCCTTCATGGGGTTGTAATAACCGATTTCCTCAATGAAACGTCCATCGCGGGGATATCTTGAATCCGCAACAACAACACGATAGAACGGTGCCTTCTTTGCACCCATACGGCGAAGTCTGATTTTAACTGCCATTTTTGTTACCTCCAAAAAATATATGAAATAAAAATTTATTGAACACGCATTAGATTTTGTTTTTTTAAGGCGTGTTGTTAACTGATAAAAACCGATTTCACATCGGGAATCCGGAAGGACCTCCGGAGCCGCCAAGGCCGTTCATTCCGGGCATATTCATCATTCGGCGGCGCATCTTTTTGGTTGTTTTGCCATTGAACTGTTTGAACATTTTTTGCATCTGGCGATACTGGGAAAGCAGACGGTTAACGTCCTCAACCTGCATTCCGCAGCCGGCCGCTATCCTGCGCTTCCTTGAAGGGTTGATGATGTCCGGCTTTTTTCTTTCGCCCGGCGTCATTGAAAGAATGATTGCCTGCATCCGGTCAAACTGACGCTCATCAACCTCAACGTCATCAATTTTTCTTCCGATACCGGGAATCATTTTAAGCAGGTCTTTAATGGAGCCCATTTTACGCATCTGCTGAAGCTGATCAAGAAGATCGTTCAAATCAAATTTATTTTTGCGCAGCTTTTGTTCAAGCTCTCTTGCCTTCTTTTCGTCAAGCTCCTGCTCAGCCTTTTCAATGAGTGAGAGCATATCACCCATTCCAAGAATTCTTGAGGCCATTCTGTCCGGATGAAAAACATCAAGATCACCGAGCTTTTCACCGGTACCGACAAATTTAATGGGTTTTCCCGTTACGGCTCTTGCGGAAAGTGCGGCGCCGCCTCTTGTGTCACCGTCAAGCTTTGTGAGGATAAGACCGTCAATGCCGAGGGCTTCATTGAAGGACGTTGCAACATTCACGGCGTCCTGACCGGTCATGGAGTCAACAACAAGCAAAATTTCGTGAGGCTTAACCTCGCTTTTGATATTTTTCAGCTCATTCATGAGCTCCTCATCAACGTGAAGTCGACCTGCGGTGTCAAGAAAAACATAGTCATAGCCATGATCTTTTGCAAGCGCAACAGCGTTTTTGGCAATTTCAACGGGGTTGCCCTGTCCCATTTCAAAAACGGGAACTCCAGCCTTTTCTCCGACAACCTGGAGCTGTTTGATTGCAGCCGGACGATAAACATCACAAGCAACAAGCAACGGTCTGTGACCCTGATTTTTGAGCATAAGCGCAAGCTTTGCGCTATGTGTGGTTTTACCGGAGCCCTGAAGGCCGCACATCATTACGATTGTTGGCGGATGATTCGCGGTGTTGAGACGCGCCTTCGTTCCGCCCATAAGGTTCGTCAATTCTTCATTGACGATTTTAATGACCATCTGTGACGGAGTGAGGCTTTCCATAACCTTTGCGCCGATTGCGCGCTCGGTAACGGTTTTTGTAAAATCTCTTGCAACTTTATAGTTAACGTCCGCTTCAAGCAAAGCAAGGCGAACTTCCCTCATGGCGTCCTTGACATCGCTTTCTGTGAGCGAGCCTTTGCTTTTGAGTCGTTTGAACGCAGCTTCAAGACGTTCGGAAAGGCCTTCAAATGCCATTGTATCAGTCCTTTTAAGATTATTCTGAAATCATTTTGACAACAACGCCGATTCGCGTTGTTGCGTCATTAATTTCACGGGAAAGAATTGTTTTCATATTGACTTCATTGATTATTTCAGTCATGCGTGAAATTTCATCAAGTCCGTTTTTAAGTTCTTCAAAGCGTTTTTTAAGCCCGAGCTTTTCCTCAAAAAGGAAGAGCTGGCTTTCCGCCCTTTTAATTGAATCTCTGACGCCTTGGCGCGTGATGCCCTCATTTTGAGCAATTTCTGAAAGCGAGAGGTCATCTTCATAATAGTAAACAATAAAATCGCGCTGCTTTTCGGTGAGCATTTCGCCGTAAATATCAAAAAGCAATGTTACATCAAGATTTTTCGCCATTAAAATCCCTCCCGCTACGTCAGAAGTGTAAAGACATTCTCCTTTACAGCTTTGCTATTATACTAAACTTCCCACTGTTTGTCAAGCACTATTTTCACATTTTCCGCCAAAAGAAAGCATTTTTTTCTTCATGCTGTTGACACTGCGCACTTTGCGTGCTATCTTGATATCTGCCGATTGATTGAAGGCATAATGTACAGTTGATGCTTGCGCCTTTCAATCTGCGGCTGCTTATTATTAACAGAGTAGGCCGTTTTGCGTTTCAGTGTTCTGAGAACGGGGAGTTGTCTCGGAAACGAAATGGTTCATCCTGCGGTAAAACGGCCGCATCCCGCTGTTGAAATATCGGAATGAGCCGTCACATATAATTCAAAACGGCTCCAGCTTCCTTTATTCTCCAAACAGCGAGAGAAAAGGAGGTTTTTTCTTGAAAAAAAGAAACAGCAACACCCTTGAAGCTCTCGTCTGCCTTGCCGTTCTCACCGCGCTGCAGGTTGTTCTTTCAAGGTTCCTTTCCGTCCAGCTTTGGAATTTAAAATTCGGGTTCTCTTTTGCTCCCGTAATGCTTGCCGCCCATCTTTACGGTCCCTTGGGCGCCGCAGCGGTTTACGGTGCCGGTGACCTTGTCGGGGCACTGCTTTTTCCGAGCGGAACATATTTTCCCGGCTTTACACTCACAGCGGTGATTTCCGGCGTTATCTGGGGACTTTTGCTCAAGGGAAAGATTAAGCCGATAAAATCCGTTTGCGCTGTTTTGACGGTTCAATGCGGCTGTTCTTTCCTTCTCAATTCATACTGGATATCCTACATATCCGGCACACCATATCTTTCTCAGCTTGCGGTTCGTTGGCCGCAGAGTCTGGGATATGCCGCCGTTCATTTGATTTTTATTTTTCTCCTTCTTGAAAGGCTCGGAAAGCTCATTAAAAAAATCATGAAACAAAATTGACTTTAGACAGTATTTGGTGTAAAATACCGTCTGTGAGTAAATTGGGCAGTCGCGGAGCGTGCTACACGGCTCTGAGGAAAGTCCGAGCTTCAAACAGCAGGATAACGGCTAACGGCCGCCGAGGGTGACCTTAGGGAAAGTGCAACAGAAATAAACCGCCGCTTTTGCGGTAAGGATGGAAAGGCGAGGTAAGAGCTCACCGGCGTGCAGGAGACTGCACGGCCATGTAAACCCTATCCGAAGCAACACCGACCGAATGCTTTTTTTGCGCGTCAGCTGGACGTATATTCAACAGGTGGCTAGAGCGTGCAGGCAACTGTACGTCGAGAAAGATGACTGCCTTAAAAGACAGAACTCGGCTTACAGATTTACTCACTTTTTTCATAAGTTTCGCCTGCTGCTTTTTTGCGGCAGGCAAATCCTTATATCAAAAAATCACCTTTTTCATATGATGAAATGAGGTGATTTTTGTGTTTGAAAGCATTATTTATGCGTTTGCCCTTGTTTTTATTCTTTGCGGAATGTTCTTCCTCTGTCTCCTTCTTTTTGACAGAGTCATAACACCAAAGGAAAGCCGGGCATATTATTCCGTTGTCCCCGGCTTTCACGGAGACGAAGAGCTTCCGTCAACGGTCTATTCGGCTTTTATCCGTTCCAATCTTCTGACGCTTGAAAAAAGAAACGAGGTCATTGTTCTTGACATGGGGCTGAGCAGTGAGGAAAAAACGGCCTGTGCCGGTATGCTTCAGGGACTTGCGGCGGTCATTTTCTGCACGGAAAAGGAAATCGGCGAATTATTTGTTGAAAGACACGAAAAAAAGTAGTATAATGTTTTAATGACCGCTGATTGGACTTTAAGCAATCAGCAGCCACCGCAAAATTAAGCTATGTATAATATTAAGAAGAAGGAGGGCTTTGGCCGTGGAAGAAAAAAACAGCACCGTTATCAGCGGCACGGTTGAGGGTATTGTTTTCCGCAACGCCGAAAACGGATACAGTGTTCTTGATGTGAGCACGGACGGAAAGCTTATTACGGCCGTTGGGCTGCTCTCCTGCGTTGAGCCGGGTGAGGAGCTTGCAATGAAAGGAACTTGGACGGTTCACCCGACATTCGGCCGTCAGTTTAAAGTTGAATCATGCGAAAGAAAAATTCCGAAAACGGCCGATGATATGCTCCGCTACCTTTCCTCCGGCGTTATAAAAGGCATCGGCCCCGCAACGGCGCTTAAAATTGTTGAACGGTTTAAGGATGAAACTTTTGACGTTATTGAAAACTCCCCTCATATGCTTGCCGAAATCAAAGGAATCTCTTCCGAAAAAGCGCAGAGCATTGGCGAAAGCTTCAGAAATCAGTTTTCTGTCCGCGAGGTTATGATTGCGCTTGAAAAATACGGAATGAGTCCGTCGGAGTGTCTGAGCGCATACAAAATTCTCGGCACAAACGCCATTGAGCGCATCACGGAAAACCCGTATCTTTTGTGCTCGCAAAAAATCGGCATCGGCTTTGCGCGGGCGGATGAAATTGCCGCGGCCTTCAGCGGCATAAATCCGGTCTACCGCGAAAGAGCCGGCATTGTTCACATTGTCAGTCACAATCTTCTCAACGGTCACACCTGTCTTCCGCGCGAAAAAATCATTCCGCCGTCCTGCGACCTGCTCGGCTGCAGCAGAGACGGTGCGGAGAAGATTATTGATGACCTTATTGAGGACAAGGAGCTTGTTGAAGAAGTCATTGACGGAAAAAATTTTCTCTTCCTTCCACCGATGTATCTTGCCGAAAAAAACATTTCCGACCGGATGAAGGTTATGCTCCGCTTTCCTCCCGCTCAAGGCAGGCCGGTTGAAAAGGACATTGATGAAATTGAAGAAAAGCAAAACATAAAATTTGAGGAAAAGCAGCGCCTTGCAATTATGACTGCAGTCAAAAAGGGCTTGCTTGTTCTCACCGGCGGCCCCGGAACGGGAAAAACAACAACGCTTAACGGCATTCTTGCTCTTTATGAAAAGCGCAAGCTGAGAGTTCTTCTTGCCGCGCCAACGGGCAGAGCGGCAAAAAGAATGAGCGAGGTTACTCACCGCGAGGCAAAGACGCTCCACCGCCTTCTTGAGGTTGTCTGGGGTGAGAATGACCGTCAGCATTTTTCGCGCAACATGGAAAATCCGCTTGACTGCGATGCGGTTATAGTCGATGAGCTTTCAATGGTTGACGTTCACCTCTTTTGGGGCTTGCTTGACGCACTTCCGCTTGGCTGCCGCCTCATTATGGTTGGAGACAGTGACCAGCTTCCGGCCGTCGGTGCAGGAAACGTACTGCATGATATTATTGACTCCGGACTTTTGCCGGTTGTTGCCCTCACCAGAGTCTTTCGTCAGGCGATGGAAAGCCTCATTGTTGCCAATGCACACAGAATTGTCAGCGGCGAATATCCGGTTCTTGATTCTAAGGACGGCGACTTCTTTTTCCTTTCCCGGGAAAACCTTCTTTCCGCCTCAGCAACCGTTGTTGATCTTTACACAAAACGCCTTCCAAAGGCTTACGGCTACAACAGCATCAGTGACATTCAAATTATCTGCCCCTCAAGGAAAGGCGAACTCGGAACGGTTGCGCTCAACCGCGCGCTTCAGCAAATTCTCAATCCGCCCTCAAAAGAGAAGGACGAGCTTGTTTCCGGCGGAAAAATTATCCGCGAGGGTGACAAGGTCATGCAGATTAAAAACAACTACGACATTGTCTGGACAAAAGGAAAAACAACCTCAAGCGGAGTTTATAACGGAGATATCGGCACTGTTCTTGCCGTCAACCACACAAATCGCTTCATGAAAATTGAATTTGATGACAGGATTGCCATCTATCCGTTTGAAAACGTCAAAGAGCTTGAGCACGCCTATGCGGTCACCGTTCACAAAAGCCAAGGCTGTGAGTTTGAGGCCGTTATAATGCCCGTTTGCGGCGTTGTTGAACAGCTGCGATATCGCAACCTTCTTTATACCGCCGTCACAAGAGCGAAAAACATGATGATTGTTGTTGGAAGCAGAGGAGAGCTTTACTCAATGGTTGAAAACAACAAGCAGACCAGAAGATACACCGCTTTGAAGTATTTTTTGACAAAGGATGTTAAAGTTGAAATTCAGGAAAACACTCAAAAGGGTCTTTTTTCCGGAGAGATGCAATAATTGCAAGGAGCTCATTCCGATAACGCAGGAAAAGTGTTCCTGCGGTTTCAGTCATGTTTTCAGAATCAGCGAAAGCTTCTGCGACCACTGCGGATGCGAAAAAATTTCCTGCAGCTGTCTTTTTGCAAGTTCAGCCTTTCTTCCTCACATCACGGCTCCGTTTTTATACACCGGAGACATCAAAGACAAGATTCATGCACTAAAATTTGGCGCAAAGCTTGATGAAGCCGTTTTTCTTGCGCAGGCAATGAGTCAAAGGTTTGAGAATGTTTATCATGGCATTAAAATTGATTATGTTTGCTCGGTTCCAATGACGGAAGAAGAGTTCAATAACCGCGGATTTAATCAAAGCAGTCTGCTTGCGGAAAATCTTTCAAAAGCTCTTATGCTTGAGAAAGCTGAACTTCTTTTTAAAATTAAAGACACCTCTCGCCAGCACACGCTCAAGCAAAAAGACAGAACAGTTAACCTTAAAAAGGCATTCGTTGCCAACAAAAAGTATGACATAAGCGGAAAGAACATCATTTTGTGTGATGACATCAAAACAACCGGAAGTACGCTTAAGGAATGTTCAGACGTTCTTTTTGCCGCAGGTGCAAATGATGTTTATTGCCTGTGCGCCGCTGTTGCGGATTACTTTGTTCCGATTGAAAAAAGGATTCAGACAGCCCGCAAAACAAAGAAAAAGAAAAGGAGTGTTTAATTTATGGCCGGCACAAACATCGCCATAGATCTCGGAACAAGCACTGTGACCGTATATATGCTCGGAAAAGGCATCGTTTATAAACAGGCTAATGCCGCCGCCATTGACCGCCTCAGCGGACAAGTCATATCCATTGGCGATGAAGCGGCAGAAATGCTTGAAAAAACTCCGGAAACACTTGAAGTCATAATGCCCATGCGCTCCGGCGCCGTTTCAAGGTTTGATGTCATGAGCACAATGATTGAAAAAATCATCGGGGACATATGCAAAAACAGCATATTAAGACCGAACCTCATTATCAGCACATCCGTTGGAATTACACCGCCGGACAAACGCACGGTTGCTCTGCTCGGCTGCTGCGCCTGCGCCGCAAAGGTTTCCGTGATCAGCTCAACGGTTGCCTCGGCTCTCGGCTGCAGCGTTGACATTCAAAATCCGTGCGGAAACATGGTTGTTGACATCGGAGCCGGAACGGCCGACATTGCCGTTCACACGATGGGAACACCGGTAAGGTTTTGCTCCGTTAAAGCGGCCGGCGATGAAATGGATGAGGCAATTATTCAATACATCAAGAAGAACCGCGGATATGACATTGGCACACGCACAGCCGAAAAAATCAAAAAAACCGTTGGCTGCGCTGTCATTCCGAATGAAGAAATTGAAATGTCCGTTGCCGGGAAGGAACACACAACGGGAATTCCCCTGCTCTTTTCCGTCACTTCAACAGAGATTTTTGAAGCACTGAAGGATATCGTTGATACGCTTGCAGACGCCATTTCCGAGGTTTTTGAAGATACCTCTCCGGAGCTTTGCGGTGATATATATTCATCGGGAATCATTCTGACCGGCGCCGCGGCAAAGCTCTCCGGCCTTGACAGAGCCCTCAGTGAAAAGCTTGGCGTTTCGGTTAAGCTCATGGCGGACAGCGAAAACTGCGCCGCAAAAGGTGCCGGATATGCTTTCAAATTTTTTAAATTTCTCCCGGACAACAGCCTTTCCTTCCGGATACGCGAGCAGATTGACCCCGCAATGTGACCAAAAATTTGACCAAAGTCAAAAAATGTTATCTGAAAACAAAATCACAGTGCATTATCTGTACACCAGACAAAATGCGCTGTGATTTTTTATAAATATTTATTGAGTTATCTTTGTCAACGCTTATGTTTAATATCAGTCAGTAATTTAATTATCTCAGCAAAGCCCAAAAAGCTCATTCCGCTGATAAAGCTTATGGCCCAATATGTAAAAGCATGAGCAAATGAAAATTCGGTCTCGGTATATGTATAATAAACACCCTTGACAACTTCAACATTTCCAAGAGCAATGCCGGAAATAAATCCTCCGATAAATATAATCCACGCTATCACTTTCAAAGCGGTTGAAATGGTGTTTGTATATGAAACATCAGTCGAGTCAGTATCCAGCTTCTGATACTTCAGTATTTCCTCGTACTCACTGTCGGATACTTCTACCGGTACTTTTCTGAAGTATCTGTGAGTGTCTGATTGACTGTCCCACTCTCTTTCTTTGTACATATATGAGTATCTACCGTCTGCGGAGTATTCTTTCTCATAAAGCCCCAGCTTAATCAACAAATCATTTTTCTCTTTGAGTTGACGCGCTTTGCTTTCATTTTCCTTTTTGTTTAAGTAATTCTGCACTAACTGATGCATATTAATCCCCCATTAATTTTTGCTTATTTTTTATTTCTAGTATTAAAATAAAAAAGTGGAAGCAACTGAAATCAGTTACTTCCACTCGATATGGTTGCGGAGACAGGATTTGAACCTGCAACCTCCGGGTTATGAGCCCGACGAGCTACCGGATTGCTCTACTCCGCGATGTCTGACTTTTTCAAGTGCTCAAGTATTATAGCCCAAACAAAAGAAAAAGTCAAGGGTTTTTGAAACTTTTTTTATAAATATTTACAGCGAGTTTTCCGGCCTTCCGAAAAGGCCGGAAAACACCTTTGAAAACTGAGTGTTAACCGATTTTTCCAACCTTTTTCCAAAGGTATTCGGCCTTTTTTTGTCCAGGCAGGAAGCTTTTTCGGGTGTATTGGGATAGTTCATATAAAGCGTCTTAAGCGCAACACCCAATGCCACACCTGAGGCAACGGCCGCAATCGTTTTTGCTGAAATGTCCTTTTTTGCAACTGCAGAGGTAATGCCGGAAAGAACATCTTTAATTTCCTTTGCGCCGATTTTTCCGCCGTTCAGGAAGGTCTCGTTGAAAATTATGCCGTTTGCAAAGCAATATTCAATTTCACTGTCCGCGGCGCTGACAACCTTTGTGAGGAACGCTCTGACAAACGAAAGCTCCGCGTCCTGTTTGCGGTTGTACTCCCGGTTGATCTCCCAGAGCGCCTTTTTGGAAACGTCACCTTTTTCGAACGCCTAATTTCACCATGAGTGCAACATATTCGTGCATATGCAGACCGACAATTTCGCTCGTTGTCGGAACGGCATACTTATTTGACGGTGATGAAAAATGGTTTTCCGTAAACTCAAAAGCCCACGCCGCGTCTCCCTGTTTAACCTGCGGAATATCATAGGTTTTAAGGTCTGTGTGGGTAACATGGAAAATGTCCATTCTTGTTCCGAGCTTTTCTTTTGAAAGAGCCTCAAGCATAATGACGCTATGGCCTTTTGAAGCCATCTTCTTTGCAAAATAAGCGTCTGACGTTGCTGCGCCGATAATTACTGCATCGTATTCCATATTGTTCTCCTTTTTGTCTTAAAAGCTTTTTCTTCGCTCTTTAAGTTTAGAACAACGACAGAAAAAAGTCAATATTGAAAATTCCGCAGTTTTATTAAACCGCGGAATTTTTCCGATTTCAGAATCCTTTTCAGTTTTCCGTTTTTTTGGGGTACTCGGAAATTTCAAACTTTTCTCCGATTATTGCTTTATATGCCCTTTCGCAGCTTTTTTTGTCGTCATAGGCAAAGAAGCGGTCAAGGCGTTCAAGATACTTCTTATCGTTTTTGCAATCGTTTTCAATTTCTTTGATTATTGCGTCAACGGTTGAGTCCATGTCATAGCAGACGGGACCGAAGCCGTCGTTCTCATAGCTGAAATATCCCTCGTCATAAATCTGACCGGCAAAGAAGTCCTCTTTGTCAAACTGAGTGTAAACAACGGGCTTTTTGAGATAAGCAAAGTCAAACAGTACGCTTGAATAGTCCGTGACCATCAGCGAGGAGCGGGCAAAAACATCGTTATAATCAACATAGCCCTCATTGACGGAAAAAACGTCATTTTCTTCAAAGTCAACGCTCTGCTTCATATGTATCGGATGAATGCAGAAAAGACCCTTATAGCCGTTTTTCCGCATTGCAGAAAGCAGACGTTCATTGTTGATGAGACCGTTGTAATATTTGAAATAATCCGTCTCCTTAAAGCCGTCAAAATAGACGCTCGTTGTGTTTGAATCATAGCTTTCCTTAATCGAGCGGCGCCATGTTGGAAGAATGAGAACAAGCTTTTCGCGCTTTTCATAGAGATCGTCAAAGCGCGTCTGACCCGTCACGGCAATCTGTTCGGGTGAATAATAATAAGGCGCGGTGAGGAAGCTCTCCCTCTCACGCTCGGAGGAAGCAAAAATCATTTCAAAATTCTTTGCAAACCTGTTGAGCCAGCCGGAAAGATCGGCGCAGGCAACTCCATGCTGAAGATAGTAATATTTATAGCTGAACAGATCTATGAGATACTTTCTGTCATAGCCGAACGGATTTGCGGTGAACTCACTTGCGCCGGAGGAGATGATTTTGTCAGCGCAAAGGAAAAGGAAATAATACTCCTTATCCTCAAAAAAGACAACCTCGCCCTCGCTCTTCAGGCGGTCAACACATTCGGCATCGCGGCTGATTGCAAAAATCGGGCGGACATTTTCAAGCCCCTTTCCCTCACGCTTGATTTTGCTGAGATATTTGAACAGCACCTCGCCGTTGTCTCCGGCGTTCTGAACGCGGTCGGAAATGAGCCAGATTTTTTCGTCCTGATTTGAAAGAGCCTTATATCGGCAGTATTTTCTCCTCAAAGCGGCAATCTGCTTTTTGTTGAGGCGGCGCAGCTCCTTTTGACATTCACGCTCAAGCTTCGCGGCGAGCATAAGCTTTTGAAGCCTTGTTTCAACCTTTTTGATTTTCATAACGGTTCTGTAGCTTTGAATGCAGTAATTGTCAAAAAACTTATATGCGGTTGCAAAAGCGTTGCAGCTGGGAACAAACTTTTGATAGTTCATTCCGAGACGGCAGGAACGCTTTCCGAAATAGATGATTGGGAAAAGTTTGACAACACCGTCCTTTTCTTCAATTTTCGGAATTTTCATGTCGCAGGAAAAGCGTCTATATTTTTCGCATTCATCAAAGCAGTTGACCTGCCTTCCGTGGGCAAAGCTTTCAACCGTTGTTTTGGTGACCTTTCCGTTGATTCTGAAAGCGAGGCGAACCTCATCCAAGGTTGTTTCATAGACCCAGTTTTCAATGAGGCCTTCAACGTGGACTTTGCTGCCCTTTATGTTGACAAAGCTGATGTGGCAGACATATTTGCTTCTTGCAAACTCTTCAAAAACAAAGTCCTTGAACCATATTGCTTTTTCTTTGTAATAAAGCTCCTTCGCAATTTCATTGTTGTCATATTTAATTTGAAGCGCGGTGAGCTTTCTTATCGGCTGAGGGTGAACCTGATTTTCAAGGATGACCTTATCGTCAATATATGAAAGAATCTTTTTGCAAAGAGCGCGAAACTCCTTAAGCTCATTTTCATCAAGCCACAAAAACGCCTTTGAAGTGAGGCTCCACGCAAAGTCATAGTAAACAACATTCTGAATATACGGGAGAACCTTATTAAACTTTTTGAGTGACTTTTCAATGAGACAAAGGTGATAGTCATTAAGGCGGTCAAAATAATAATATTTTGAATCGCTGAGAGTCTGAACCGCAGAGGTTCCGGCAAAGCGCTTGCGATAGTAATATGTTGTTCCGCGGACAAAAGCAACCTTCATCTTTTCCATGATTACGGAATTTACAAAAATTGCGTCCTCGCCGAGCCTGAGGCCGACAACAAAGCGCTGATTCTTAATCGCCTCGGCTTTGAAGAACGACGAGGCAACCTGAACAACAACATTTTTGCATTCCTCGGGGTCGGTCAGGTCTGCAACCCTTGTTCCTCCCTCCATTCTGAAGTTTGCAACATGGGCGCGGGAAACCGCCTCAAAAAGATAGATTGAAGTTGTTGCAACATCAACCTCATCATAGTGCTTTTCAAAGAATTTATAGATGGTTTCAAAGGTGTTTTTTGACCAGAAGTCATCGGAATCAAGAAAATTGACATATTTTCCCTCGGCGCGTTCAAGGCCATTGTTCCTTGCAACACTGACACCGGCGTTCTCCTGTTCAATATACACAATGTTATCCGGATAAAGATTTTTATACTTGAGGCAGACCTCGGCGCTGTTGTCCGCCGAGCCGTCATTGACAAGAATAAGCTGAATGTTCTTTTTGAAGCCTATCGTCTGATTAACAAGCGAAAGAATGCTCTCTTCAAGATAATCCTCAACATTATAGACCGGCATAACCACGGAGAATTTGAACTTATAATCCATTTTTCAATCCCTCTGAAATATATCAATTAGCCGCAAAGGCTCAAGATATATGATACTACAAATCCAAAAAAAGTCAACACAAACGCCATGTCTGACACCGAACATTAAGAAATATTACATTTTTATGACAAAATTGCACCGACTTTGAAAAGCATTGTTATCTCTTTTCAAAATTAAAAAAACGGGCAGCTTTTCAGCCGCCCGGATGAAACGATTCAATTTTCGCCGCCGTCCGAAGCCAACTCGCCCCAGACAGTGAGAGTGATTGTTGTTCCCTTTTCAAACTCAAGCCCGGCAACCAGTGACATATTGCAAACCGTTCCCGGCTCCCTTGTTCCGTTGTTTTTCTTTGTGACCTTCTGAACGGAAAAGCCGTCTTTTGAAAGCAGGTCATATGCGTCCTCATACTTCATTCCCATAACGTCTTTAAGAACAACATACGGCTTTCCGCTGCTGACAACAACGGTGATTTTTGTTCCTTTCAAAACGGATTCTCCGGGTTTGATGCTTTGAGAGATTATTGAGTTTTTTTCAACCTCATCGCTCGCCTCAAACACAAACTCAATTTCAAAATTCTTTTTAAATGTTTCGCTTGAAAGGATGTCATAGTATGTCAGCTGAGAAAAATCGGCAACTTTAACATACTCGGCAGGGCCGGAGGTTGTTTTTTCCGTCTGTTCTTTTTCCGTTGTTTTTGCTCCGCTTTGGTGCGGCTCGGCGTTCATTGGAAGAAAAGCAACCTTTGAAAGCGCAGAATCAAGGAACGGAACGTCAAAATATTTATAAAGCAAAGTTGAATAAGCCGTCACAAATGCCATTGCCGCAACAAGAAGAACCGTTACGGCAACCTTCACCGTCAAAGCGGTGTCAGACTCACCGCGAGGAGGGGGAGCGCTTTTTTCTCCGGCATTCACAGCCGGTTCCTTTTCCTTTTCTTTGGCGCCTTCATTCAAAACGGGCGCCTCTTTTTGAGGCACGGGCTGAGCTTTTTCATCGGACGCCGGATAAAGCAGGTCATAAAGCGCAGCAACGGTTTGAATCCTGTTTTCCGGATATATCTTCAAAGCGCCGAGAATGACGTTCACCGTTTTTCCGTCAAGCTCATTTGCATACTCCTTTGGAATGACCATCATGTCACTCACTGCGCGGTCGGCGGCATTCTGCGGTGTGATTCCGGTCAAAAGCTTATACATCACG
>DJPI01000005.1:65366-67115 GCA_002438505.1 Ruminococcaceae bacterium UBA6416
CCGCCGCTGCCGAATAAACATCGGTATAGCCCCCAATTTTCAGCCTGCGGTCGGAAAGCTCAAGCGGAGCGTAACCGGGTTCAGAAAGAGCGTGCAGCTCAATGATATCGGACTTTGTCTGCGGAATTGAAAAGCCGGAAAGGTGAAGCTTCCCGTCCGCACCGAGCAGCAGCGTCTTTGGCGAAACGGCCGCGTGAACAACAAAAAGAGAGGAAAGCTTTTTGAGCGCAGCGAGTATCGGGCGAAAAGCAAAGAGAATCTTTTTCCAATCAAGCCTTTCCCCGGCCATATTAATATATTCTTCAAGCGTAATACTTTCAAAATATTCACAGACGGCATAGGCCGTTCCGTTTTCAAAAAAGATTTCCTTAACATTCGGGAGTGCAGGAGTAGAACTCAGGCTCATCAAAGTCCGCCAAAGGGAAACAAAGCTTTTGAGGCAGGCTTCAAACATTGCGTCATAGCCAATACGGCGATTGAGTGCGCTTTCACCCTCACCGCGAACGGCAAGGTTTCTGGGCAGAAATTCATTGATTGTTACAGGCACGCAAAGCGCAGTGTCAAAGCCGATATAGACGGCGCAATCGGTTGAAGAAAACCGCCCGGCACCAACAATGTAACGGCCGGAAAGCCTTGACATCAGCGGCAGTAGCGGAGCGTGCTGAGGTTCGTTTATATCTCTTGAGCAGTGCGGACAGACCTGAGCCCCGTTTTGAAGAGGCTGCATACAGCCCGGACACAGGTTTTGAAAATCGTTCACCGAAAACACCTCCGCTGTTTTTTTAATTCGTTTTCATTTTACATTGTTGCCGGAAAAAAGTCAATATTACAAAAGCGATAAGAGCTTTTCAAGCTTTTCACTGCGCTTTGTTGAAAAACACAAAGTGTTTTTTTCATTGCGACCTTTTTTCTGCGTTTTCCCCTTTCATGAACATTTTCCGCAGATTTTCAAGCGCTCGCTTTTCAATGCGTGAAACATAAGAACGCGAGATTGAAAGCTTTTTTGCCGTTTCACGCTGAGTGAGGCATTTTTTGCCGTTCAGCCCGTATCGCTCAATGATTATCCGGCGCTCCCTCTCGTCCGGAAGAGCGTTGATAAATTCAAAGAGCTTTTTTGTTTTTTGCTTGAGGTCAATGTCATCGGTTATGGTGTCCTCAACATAAATGATGTCAATGAGGGTGAGAGGGTTGCCCTCGCTGTCGGTATCAATCGGCTCATTGATTGACATGACTCCGGCGTTCTTTTTTTCTTGACGAAAGAACATCAGCACCTCGTTTTCAATGCACCGTGCGGCATATGTTGCAAGGCGAATCCCCTTTTCACTTTTGAAAGAGTCAACGGCCTTGATGAGTCCGATTGTTCCGATTGAGATAAGATCCTCCTGTTCACCCGTGTTTGAGTAATATTTTTTGATAATATGGGCAACAAGGCGCAGGTTATGCTCAATGAGAGTTTCCCTTGCGCGCGAGTCTCCGTTCTTCATTTTTTCAAGGCACTGCCTCTCCTGCGCGGCCGAAAGCGGCTTTGGAAACGAGCTTTGGTTTTCAAGATGAAGAAAGAAAAAAACAAGGTTTTGCAAAACGGTTTTGATAAGTTCAAACATATTGCTCACCGCCGTAATTTTTTCCGCAAAGCGCGGTTACTTAATCATATTTTCCTTTTTTCTCCGATAGTCGCATTGAGGTTGTACGAATTTTGGATTTTGATTGGTGAATTTTTGCCGATAAAAAATGTTATGGTACACTTGA
>DJPI01000076.1 GCA_002438505.1 Ruminococcaceae bacterium UBA6416
TTTTCAAGCTTATCTTCAAGCTGTTTGACAAGTGACTGCGCCTGAGCGAGTGCCATTCCGTAACCCGGAACAAAGATGACATCCTTTGCGTTTTTGAGTACCGATGAAAGCAGATCGACCGGCTTTTTATCTTCAGGGAGCATTTCGGCTTTTTTTGGAACTGTTTCCTTTTTGACCTCAGATTTTTCTTTTGTTTTTTCCTTGTCAGCTTTTTTGCCGTGTGATGAGGTTTTTCCAAGGAGAATGTCAAACAAACTACGGTTCATTGCACGGCACATAATCTGAGTCAAAATAAGACCGGAGGCACCAACAATTCCTCCAACAGCAACAAGGAGAACATCCTTGATTGCAAGACCGGCTATTGCACCGGCAACGCCGGAGAATGAATTGAGCAGTGATATTGTAATTGGCATATCCGCTCCGCCGACACGAACCGAAAAGAAAAGTCCGAATGCAAACGAAAGCACAAAAGCCGCAACGGCAAGCGGTATAAACGCAGGAACAAAAATTGCAGCAACACAAACCGCAAGTGAGCCGACAAGCGAAACAACGGTCAGAATGCTGTGGCCGGGAAGAACAACCGGTTTGGATTTCATTATGCCCTCAAGCTTTGCCGCAGCAATGAGTGAACCTATGAGGGTAACAACACCTACAACAAGTGCAAGCATGGCCGTAAAAACGCTGAAAGCATCAGCCTCTTTATCGGTAAAAAGAGTAAGCGCGCCAACAAACGCAGAGGCGCCGCCGCCAAAGCCGTTAAGAAGCGCGACCATCTGCGGCATTTGAATCATTTTCACTTTTTTGGTGATCCACGCGCCAATTCCGGAACCGATAAGCATTGAAGCAACAATAACAGCAAGTGCAGTTCTGACGTCTGAGCCGAACACCTCATATTTAACCATTGTCAGTGCAATCGCAAGCGCCATTGAAACGGCTGAAAGACTGTTTCCGATATGTGCCTTTTCAACCTTGCTCATGAGGTAAATTCCAGCAAGAACGCCCAAAACAAGGATAGCGCTTGAAATGTAATAAATCAAACCAGGCATCACTTTTTGCCTCCCTTGTCCTTAGATTTGAACATTTTGAGCATACGGCCGGTGACACCGAATCCGCCAACAACATTTATCATTGCAAGAATAAGTGCAAGCGAACCGAAAACATATCCGATAACCGGTTCCTCCGCTCTGACAGCTATAACGGTTGAAGAAATTGCACCGAGAACAGTAACACCGGAAAGCGCATTCATTCCTGACATCAGCGGTGTGTGAAGAAGGCTTGGGACATTGTTGATGAGCTTGTAGCCGACAACCATTGAGACAAGGAAAACAACCACAAGAATAATTTTCATAGTCATAATTATCAAACTCCCCTATGCTTAACTAAAAAGCGCGGCTTCAGGAAAACGAAGCCGCGCAGCTTTGCGTGAAAAAGGTCAGATTAAAGACCCATAGCCTCAAGCGCACCGGCGTGAACAATTTTACCGTTGATCGTTGTGAGTGCAGATTTGATGATTGCGTCATCCATATCAAGAACAATCTTACCGTCCTTGGTCATGAACTTCACAAGTTCAAGCATATTGTTGGCAAACATCCAGGTTGAGCTCGTCGGAAGTATTCCGGGAATATTTTTCGTTCCTATGATTGTAACGCCGTGCTTGACCTCAATATCACCCTTGGGCGTAATTTCACAGTTTCCGCCCTGGTCGATTGAAATGTCAACGATAACCGAACCGGGTTTCATTTTCTTAACCATTTCTTCCGTAATGAGAATCGGAGCAAGTTTTCCGGGAATAAGAGCCGAACAGAAGACAATGTCCATTTCCGGAAGTATTTTTGCAAGAGTGTTTCTTTCTCCCTCAAGAACATCATCCGGGAGACGAAGGGCATAGCCGCCCTCACCAACCGCAAGAGCCGGATCGATTCCAAGGTCGATAATCTTTGCTCCGAGTGAAAGCGCATTTTCCTGACCCATCGGTCTGATATCCGCAGCATGAATAACACCGCCGAGACGCTTTCCTGTTGCAAGAGCCTGCATTCCGGCAACACCGGCGCCGAGAACAAGAATCTTGGTCGGCTTAATGACACCAACTGCACAGGCGGTCATGGGAATAAACCACGGGAGCCTGTCGGCAGCCATTATCATGCCTTTATATCCCGCACAGGTGCTCATTGAAGTGAGCGCATCCATCGACTGAGCCCTTGAAATTCTGGGAATACCGTCAAGAGTGATTGAGATAACGCCCTTTGCAGCCATATCCTTAACCATCTGATGATTGACGGGAGAAGCAGGATGAATGAACGTGATGAGGTACTGGCCTTCATGCATCATTTCAATTTCATGCTTGCCTTTTGCTTCATTGAA
The DNA here is from genome assembly GCA_002438505.1 of Ruminococcaceae bacterium UBA6416. Taxonomy (GTDB): domain Bacteria; phylum Bacillota; class Clostridia; order Oscillospirales; family Acutalibacteraceae; genus UBA6857. The sequence goes on from DJPI01000076.1 coordinate 2,362, forward strand.
AAGAGGTTCTTTAACCTTGAGGATAACCTCAGCGCGGTCATAAAGGTCTGCAACATCAGGAACAATTTTTGCCCCAGCCGCGATATACTGGTCATCGGTGAAATGGGCACCGGCACCGGCATTCTTTTCAACAAGAACATCCGCACCAAGAACTACATATTCTTTAACAGTTTCGGGAGTTGCCGCAACGCGGTCTTCTTCATGCATAATTTCTTTCGGGATTCCGATAATCATTGGTAAAACGCCTCCATTCATTTTCTATAAGACTCCATGAAATGTGTAACACAAAATATCAGGCCATGTCCACTGGTCTTATTATTTAAAATATAACACAAACTACCGAAATTTTCTAGATAAAATGCAGAAATAATTATTTATAATTTTTAACAATGTTGATAACATTTCATCATGTCTTTTCAAATCCGGGGCCTGCAAATCAACGATAAATTTTCGGCTTTCCTCTTTTTGCATAACAATGTTTTATTCTTCTCTGTTGTCAAAAATTTTGAGCAAGTAACACAGACTTTTTTGACCTCCGTCAATATCCAAAAAAGCTTGACATTGTCACCCGTCAATGATATACTGAGTCTGACAGTTCAAGCAATCTTGACACCTCGGAGGACCAGACTCCTATGGTGACAAGCGTTATTAGGGTCAATACTGTCAGAAGAAGACAATGAGAATTGAGATTAACTCATACTCGTTGTCTTCTTTTTGAATATAGTATCATTGACAGTACTATCGTTTTTGTGATAAACTTGAATTGACGAATCCATAGTCGGTTAACAGTAACGGCAATAGGAGCCTATTGACAACGAACCAACTGTGGATTCGTTTTAAAGTTTTTGAAAAAAGTTTATAAAACACTTGACATTCCGGCTCGCAGTCGTTATAATATCCGAGTGGTTTGAACGCATCCGGGTGTAGCGCAGCTTGGTAGCGCGCTTGACTGGGGGTCAAGAGGCCGCAGGTTCAAGTCCTGTCACTCGGACCACTTTAAAAGTTCTGAATCTTGTTTTCAAGAATTCAGAGCTTTTTTGTTTTATTTCAAATGTTAAAACTTTTTTTGATATAAAATGGTTTCAGCATTTAAAAAAATTACAGCGGCCGAAAAGAATTCGTTTCAGCCGCTGTTTTTTTAAAGCATATTTTTAAGGTACTGGCCGGTGTATGATTCTTTAACCTTTGCAATTTCCTCAGGTGTGCCCTCGGCAACAATCATTCCGCCGCCGTCTCCGCCCTCCGGACCGAGGTCAATGATATAGTCCGCTGTTTTAATGACATCAAGGTTGTGTTCAATAACAATGACCGAGTTTCCGGCGTCAACAAGCGCGTGGAGCACCTCAACAAGGCGGTGAACGTCTGCGGTGTGGAGACCTGTTGTCGGCTCATCAAGAACATAGACGGTTTTTCCCGTTGCACGCTTTGAAAGCTCGGTTGAAAGCTTAACGCGCTGCGCCTCGCCTCCGGAAAGCGTTGTTGCCGGCTGACCGATTTTAATATATCCAAGGCCGACTTCGTAAAGGGTTTTAAGCTTGTTATAAATCTTCGGAATGTTTTCAAAAAAGTTCATTCCTTCAACAACCGTCATTTCAAGAACATCATAAATTGACTTGCCCTTATACTTGACCGCAAGCGTTTCGCTGTTGTACCTCCTGCCCTTGCAGACATCGCAAGGAACAAAAATGTCGGCAAGAAAATGCATTTCAATTTTCACAATTCCGTCTCCGCTGCACGCTTCGCAGCGGCCGCCTTTAACATTGAAAGAAAACCTGCTTGCCGTATAGCCCTTCATTTTGGCATCAACGGTGTTTGCGAAAAGCTCACGGATATCATTGAACACCCCCGTATATGTTGCAGGGTTTGAACGCGGCGTCCGTCCAATCGGAGATTGATCAATGTTGATTATCTTGTCAAGGTTTCCGGTACCTTCTATCCGGTCAAATTTTCCGGGGAATTTTCGCGCATTGTTAAGCTCGGACGCAAGATGCTTATACAGTATTTCATTGACAAGCGATGACTTTCCGGAACCGGAAACACCGGTAACGCAAACAAATTCTCCGAGCGGTATGGATACGTCTATGCCCTTCAGATTGTTCTCGCGTGCATTAAAAACCTTAAGAAATTTTCCGTTTCCGTCTCTTCTCTTTTCGGGTACGGGAATTTTTTTCTTTCCGCAAAGATACTGTCCAGTGATTGATTTTTCGCAGTCTATTATATCCTGAACGCTGCCGCTGCAAACAATTTCACCGCCGTTGATACCGGCAGCGGGACCGAAATCAACAACATGATCGGCTGCGCGGATTGTATCCTCGTCATGCTCAACAACAATAAGAGTATTGCCGAGGTCGCGCAGGTGCTTGAGCGTTCCGATGAGTTTTTCGTTGTCTCTCTGATGCAGACCAATGCTCGGTTCGTCAAGAATATACAAAACACCCACAAGCGACGTTCCAAGCTGGGTTGCAAGACGGATGCGCTGACTTTCGCCGCCGGAAAGTGTGCCAGCGGAGCGCGCAAGTGTGAGGTAACCGAGACCGACGCTTGAAAGAAAACGCAGGCGGTCACAAATCTCTTTAAGGATTATTTTGCCAATCATAAGGTCGCGTTCGGAAAGCGTATCTTTGAGCGATTCAACAAAGGCAAGGGAGTTTTCGATTGAGAGGTTTGATACCTCGTCAATGTTCTTTCCGCCAATGGTTACGCTCAGCGCCTCCTTGCAAAGCCTTGCTCCGCCGCAATCAGGACATTTTACGCTTGTCATCAGCTGTTCAATTTCCGCCCGTGAAGCCTCACTGCCGGATTCATTATATCTGCGTTGAAGATTGTTGATAATGCCTTCAAAATCGGTGTAATATACACCTCCGCCAAAGGATGTCGGGCGCTCCATCTTCATTTTTTCGCCGTTTGTTCCGTAAAGAATTGCATTAACGGCTTCTTTACTCATGTCTTTAATCGGAGTGTCAAGAGTAAAACCGTATTTTTTTCCGAGTGCGGCGTAATACATGCCGGCAATGGAACCGTCACCCACTGAGTTCCAGCCGTGCGCACGAATTCCGCCTTTCCTGATTGAAAGCGAAGGATCGGGAATAACATTATTTTCGGAAATTTTCATGAATACGCCGAGTCCGGAACACTTTTTGCACGCACCGAAAGGATTGTTAAAGGAGAACATTCTTGGGGTGAGTTCATCAAAGCTGACTCCATGCTCCGGGCAAGCGTAGTTGAGAGAAAAAAGTTGTTCATCGATTCCAACACGCTCAACAAGCAAAAGCCCGCCGGAGAGCTTTGTTGCCGTTTCAACGGAATCGGCAAGCCTTGAACGTATTGATTCTTTCATCACAAGGCGGTCAACAACAACTTCAATGTTGTGTTTTTTGTTTTTTTCAAGCTTTATGCTTTCCGAAAGGTCATAAGTGATTCCATCTATACGGACGCGAACAAATCCGCTTTTTCTGACCTGCTCAAGTTCCTTAACAAATGTCCCCTTTTTTCCGCGTGCTATTGGGGAAAGAAGCTGAAATTTTGTTCCTTCATCAAAGGTCATTATTTTATCAACAATCATGTCAACCGTCTGCGGCTTGATTTCCCGCCCACAGACGGTGCAGTGCGGAATTCCGATTCTTGCATAAAGCAGTCTCAGATAATCATAAACCTCAGTGATTGTTCCAACGGTTGAACGCGGATTTTTTGACGTTGTTTTCTGGTCAATGGAAATTGCCGGTGAAAGCCCGTCAATTAGATCAACATCAGGCTTTTCCATCTGACCGAGGAACTGCCTTGCATATGAAGAAAGCGATTCAACATATCTGCGCTGTCCTTCTGCATAGATTGTGTCAAAAGCAAGCGATGACTTTCCGGAACCTGAAAGTCCGGTAAAGACGATCATTTTATCGCGCGGAAGAACAAGGTCAATGTTTTTAAGATTATGCTCCCTTGCACCTTTAATGTATATATTTTTTTCCGGCACTTTTTGTTACCTCACTTCATGGATTTAAGTTTTTCAATTTTGTCACGCAGATATGCAGCATGTTCAAATTCAAGGATTTTTGCCGCAGCGCGCATTTCGGCCGTAAGAGTCTTAATGGTCTGCTCGCGCTCAAGGCGAGACATACGTTTGAAGTTCTTTTCAAGATCGGTTCTTTTTGAAGAAATCTCAAGAACATCACGGACGTCTTTTATAATTGTTTTTGGAACAATTCCATGCTCTTTATTGTATTCACTTTGTATTTTTCTTCTGCGCTCAGTTTCGGAAATTGCTCTTTCCATTGACGGAGTCACCGAATCGGCATACATGATAACTTCACCGTTTGCGTTGCGCGCCGCTCGTCCGATTGTTTGAACAAGAGATGTTTCCGAGCGCAAAAAGCCCTCTTTGTCTGCATCAAGAATTGCAACAAGGGAAACCTCCGGAATGTCAAGTCCTTCACGCAGTAGGTTGATTCCGACAAGGACGTCAATTTCTCCGAGCCTCAGATCGCGTATTATCTCCATTCGCTCAATCGTGTCAATGTCATAATGCATATATCTCACCTTGATATCAAGGTTTGAAAGATAATCAGTCAGCGACTCCGCCATCTTCTTTGTAAGCGTTGTGATAAGTACGCGCTCTTTGCGTGAGGTACGTTCAGTGATTTCCGAAACAAGATCATCAATCTGACCGTCAGTCGGTCTGACGGAGATGAGCGGATCAAGAAGTCCGGTAGGTCTGATAACCTGTTCAACGATTTGAGCACTTTTTTCGCGTTCAAATTCACCGGGTGTTGCGCTCACAAATATTTTTTGGCCTACAATGTCATAAAATTCATCAAACCTGAGCGGTCTGTTGTCATAAGCGGATGGCAGACGAAAGCCGAAATTGATAAGGCTTTCCTTTCTTGCTCTGTCGCCTGCATACATTGCTCTGACCTGAGGCAGAGTCACATGCGATTCATCAACAAACAAAAGGAAGTCATCCGGAAAGTAATGCAGTAATGTGAAGGGGCTTGAGCCGGCCGGACGACCGGACATGACGCGCGAATAATTTTCAATACCCTTGCAGAAGCCTGTTTCGCGCAGCATTTCAAGGTCATAGCTTGTCCTCTGCCTAATTCGTTCAGCCTCAAGAAGCTTGCCTTCACGGGTAAATTTTTCGGCGCATTGCTCCATTTCGGCGTGTATTTCTGAAATTGCTCTTTCCATTTTGTCATGGCTGACAACGTAATGTGAAGCGGGATAGATTGCAACATGGGAAAGGGTTGACTTGATTTCTCCCGTCAGCGGATTAATCTCACAAAGTCTGTCAATCTCATCGCCGAAAAACTCAACCCGTATTGCGGTATCATTTGAATATACAGGGTAAATTTCAACAACATCTCCGCGCACACGGAACTTGTTACGGACAAAATTGACATCGTTTCTTTCATACTGAATATCTGTAAGCTTTGCAATAAGCTCATCACGGCTTTTTTCCATTCCGGGGCGCAGGGAAACAACCATACTGCGGTAATCAATCGGGTCACCGAGTGTGTATATGCACGAAACGCTCGCAACAATTATAACATCTCGCCTCTCTGAAAGCGCAGATGTTGCGGAATGGCGCAGCTTATCAATCTCATCGTTGACGGCAGAGTCTTTTTCAATATAGGTGTCCGTTGTCGGAATATAGGCTTCCGGCTGATAGTAATCATAATATGAAACGAAGTATTCAACCGCATTCTCCGGGAAAAATTCTTTGAATTCCGAGCAAAGCTGAGCGGCAAGCGTTTTGTTATGAGCCAAAACAAGGGTCGGCCGATTGAGCTTTGCAATGATATTTGCCATCGTGAATGTTTTTCCGGAGCCTGTGACACCCATAAGCGTCTGCTCCATGTCGCCCTTCTTTATGCCCTCAACAAGACGCTCGATTGCTTGCGGCTGGTCGCCGGTCGGCTGATATTTTGAAACAAGTTTGAACTGATCCACGGTGTTCTTCACCTCCAAGGAAACAAATGTTCTTTTATTGTACCACAAATAAACCGAAAAATAAAGAGTTGCGTCAAGTTTTTTCGCAACTCTTTTAATTAATTATTTCAATCAATCCGAAACTCATCAGTTTTTTCTGTCATTCTTTTAATTTGAAACAGCGCTTCAAGCTTGATTGCACTTTCCGGACAGACAGAACCGCATTTTCCGCATCGTATACATTCAGCGCCGTTTGGGTCTTTCAAAACATCAACCTGCATTGGACAAGCGCGGCTGCATTTTCCGCATGAAGTGCAGCTATCTCTGTCAATTTCAGTTCTGAATAGGCTAATGCGATTGAATAGACCGTAAAAAGCACCGAGAGGGCAAAGATATTTGCAGAATGGGCGCTCAATAAACAGACACAGAATAAGCAAAGTGATTAAAACCGCCGCTTTCCATGTGAAAAGTCCACCAACGGCATTGCGCAAACTCTTATTCAACGCAAGGAGGGTAAAACCGCCCTCAAGTGTGCCAGCCGGGCAAATCCACTTGCAAAAATAAGGGAGAGATTCGCCGAATTTATCACGCAAAACGAGCGGCAACCCAAAAACAAAAACAACCAGAATAACATATTTAAGATATCTGAAATATTTGTCGGCCGTTTGGTTAACCGAAAGCTTTTTAGTCGGTATTTTGAAAATGAGTTCTTGCAAAAAGCCAAACGGGCAAAGAAATCCGCAGACAACGCGACCCAAAACAACGCCAAAGAGCATAATCATTCCAAGAACATAGAACGAAAAGCCAAACTTTTTGTCAGATATAACGCTTTGCAGACTGCCAATCGGGCAAGAGCCGAGTGCCCCGGGACACGAGTAACAGTTAAGAACCGGAACACACAAAAGCTTTGTTTTGCCGTTAAAAATTTTGCCCTCTGCAAAGCCTGCAGCATAGCCGTTAAAAAGCACTGCGGCAGCAGTTTGAACCGCAGTGCGTATTTTTTGAAGCAAACCGTTCTTGTTCATCAGCCGATACCTATGCACTCAAGGCAGATTCTGACCGCCTTTTGCATCACCGAGTCCGGCTCACCGCGAAAAACACCAAAGGCAATCATCAGAACTGCCGCGGCAAGCAAGCCGACGCGCACAGCCGCAAGTTGTTTTGCCGTAAGTTCCCTGTGTTTCATATGAACACCCTCTTTGAAGTCGTTTATTGCTCAACAAAGTTTTTAGCTTTTTCAAACTCTGAAGTAATTTCATCCGATGGTTTCTTTGCGCAAAGTGAAACAACAACAATAACAATGCTTGAAATCACAAACGCCGGAAGGAGCTCATAAATTGCAAACACACCGCCGAGAGGTTTGAGAAGGAGCTTCCAAACAAAGACCATTACGCCGCCGGAAATCATTCCGGCGATAGCTCCCGGACGGTTGACACGCTTCCAGAAAAGCGAGAAGAGCATAATCGGTCCAAAAGTTGCACCGAAACCGGACCAAGCAAATGAAACAATTTCAAAGATAATGCTGTTTTCGTTCCATGCGATTGCAATGCCGATTGCTGAAATAATCAGAAGTATTATTCTCGAAACGCGCATAACCTGCTTGTCATTCGCGTCCCTTTTAATGATGCCTTCAAAAAGGTTCTTTGAAACTGCGGAAGCCGCAATAAGAAGATATGAGTCGGAAGAGCTGATTGTTGCCGCAAGGATACCGGCCATGACAACACCGGCAAGAAGCGGCGGGAAAAGAAGCTGAGCAAGGTTGGCAAAAACATTTTCCGCTCCGCTCTGTGTCGCAAGCCCTGCATCTGTTGGCATAATATATCTTCCGAGAACGCCGATAAAAACAGCTGCGGTGAGTGAAATAACAACCCAGACGGTTGCAATTCTGCGTGACATTTTAAGCTCGGATCTCTTGCGGATGGCCATGAATCTCAAAAGAACCTGCGGCATTCCGAAATATCCGAGGCCCCAGGAAAGCGTTGAAAGAATTGTGAGGAAGCCGTACTTTCCGGCCTCGCCGAAAAGCGGGGCACCATTCGCCGTCTGCTGAATAGCGTCTGCACCAACAACAGGAGTTGCGGTTGCCGTCAGAGAAAGGTAGCCGGGAATTGCCTTTGCGTTTTCAATAACGGCCGAAAGTCCGCCGGCATGAACAACGCCGCAAACAAGTACGCCGACAAGAGCGATTATCATAACAACAGACTGCATAAAGTCCGATGCGCTTTCAGCGAGGAAACCGCCGAGAATTGTATAAAGCAGAACAAATGCTGCACCGATTATCATCATCGAATGATACGAATAGCCGAAAAGACCCGAGAAAAGCTTTCCGCAGGTTACAAAGCAGCTCGCCGCATAAACGGTGAAGAAAATCAAAATGAACAGCGCAGAAACGCCGAGGATAACCTTTTTCTTTTCGTGAAAACGATTACTGAGAAAATCCGGAATTGTTATTGAATCTCCGGAAACGGCGGAGTAAGCACGCAGACGTTTTGAAACAAGCAGCCAGTTTATGTACGTTCCAACGGCAAGGCCGATTGCAGTCCATGCCGCGTCAGCAATTCCGCACCAATAAGCAACACCGGGAAGTCCCATAAGCAGCCATCCGCTCATGTCTGACGCTTCAGCGCTCATTGCGGCAACCCACGGGCCGAGCGAACGGCCGCCAAGGAAGTAGTTTTCAGAGTTAGCCTGTGATTTTTTTGCAAAGAATACGCCGATACCGATAACTATCAGCATATACCCCACCATTGCAATTAATAATTGAACTTTGTCTCCCATATTTTTTTGTAACATCCTTTCTCTCCGAAAAATAACCCATAAATTATATTATATCATTTAACATATTGCAATAGAGTTTTAAAAAAGGCGTGCGGAGGAAACCGCACGCCTTTTGAATATTGAACTTAGGATTAATAATGTAATACTCCGCATGAGCATTCCTTGTGGGTTTTGAAAAGCTTCCAGAAGAAGAGCGCAATTTTATAGAAGAACGCTGAAATGCCGCCTTTGTGGCAGATGTGATTGCAGTTTGCGGAGGGGTCGGGCTGCGGCTGGGGCGGCTGCTCCGGTGTTTTCTGCTCGGTTTCATCAACGATTGCATAATAGCTGAAATGTGTTGTTTCAAAAACTACATATCCATCTGCAACACTGCTTTCAAGTCTTTCAAGTTTTCCATCATCGGAAACATGATAAACAACGGTTTTTTCAGGATTGTATCCTTCAGGGAGAGGAATTTTCACAAGCACGGTTCCGTCCGGCTGAACAGTTTCGCCATCCACTGTTGTCGTGATATCAAAAAGAGATTTTTTGAAGTTGCTTTTTTCACTGTTCAAGGCATCGGAAACTTCTCCGGAAGTTACCGGAACAACACTTAATTCAACGTCTTTGCCGTCAGTACCCGGTATGATGATAGTAATACCGGTTTTTTCATCCTTGATTTCTTTTTCGGTATGAGGAGCAAAAACAAAACCGTTTTTGTTAGCATATGATTCGGCAACGGTGCCTGTGAAGCCATGAATAACAAAGTCGGAAACTTTTGCAATGGCATCGTTTTCTTCATCATAATAATATCCAAAGGCATACTCACCGATTGTTTTAACACTTTTGGGAAGCTTTACAACTTTCAAATTGATACAGTTTGCAAAAGCGCCGTATCCGATGTCTGCAATATTCTTTGAAATTTCAATATTGGCAAGTTCAATACAATTAACAAATGCACCGTATCCAATGCTTGTTACGCTGTCAGGCAGTGTTATGCTTTTCAAGCTTGTGCAATCACAAAATGCGTAATCGCCAATACTTTCAACGCTGCTTCCAATCGTAACATTTGTTAAGTTGGGAAAGTCTGAAAATGCGTTGTTTTCAATACTTGTGATTCCGTTTCCGATTACTAAATCTGTCAATCCGGTGCAACCGTTAAAGACACTTTCGCCCATGTCCGTTACACCGTTTCCGATTATTACGCTTTTCAATCCGGTACAATATCTGAATACTCCGTCACCGATGCTCGTTACACTGTCAGGAATGGTTATGCTTGTCAGGCTGGTGCAATCCTCGAATGCATAACTGTCAATACTTGTTACGCTGTTTGGAATGGTTATGTTTGTTAAGCCTGCGCAGTCTTCAAACATACTTGGACTGATGCTCGTTATGCTGTCAGGAAGCGTTACGCTTGTCAAACAGGTGCAGTCCATAAATGCAGCGTAGTCAATTTCTGTCACACTGTCAGGTATAGTTATGCTCGTCAAACCGGTGCAATTTTTAAATGCATCACTGCCAATACTTGTTACGCTATCAGGGATGGTTATACTTGTCAGACCTGTGCAATCTCTAAATGCAGCGTAGCCAATTTCTGTCACACTATCAGGAATTGTTATGCTCGTCAGACCGGTGCAACCGCTGAAAAGCTCACGATTAATACTTGTCGCAGTGTTCGGAATTATTACACTTGTCAAACCAGTGCAATCATGAAATGTCCCATCGCCGATACTTGTTACGCTGTCAGGAATTGTTATGCTTGTTAAGCCGGCGCAACCTTCAAATGCACTGTCACCAATGTTTGCTACACTGTCCGGAATTGTTATACTTGTCAAACCTGCGCAGTCACTAAATGCAGCGTAGCCAATTTCTGTCACACTGTCAGGTATAGCTATACTCGTCAAGCCGGTGCAACCGCTGAATGCACCTTCTCCAATGTTTGTTACACTGTCAGGAATGGTTATGCTTGTTAAACCGGTACAATCACCAAATGCACTGCCGATGCTTGTTACACTTCCATCAACCGGAATAACGCTGTTTTTGCAGCCAGCCACAAGCACCTTTTCTTCTGTATTTATAATGCAATTACCATTGCTGTGATAAACCTCATTGTCCTTTGAAACTTCGACTTTTTCAAGTCCTGTGCAACCGCTGAATGCTCCATCATAAATATTCTCCACACTACTTGGGATTAATATTTCTGTTAAGCCTATGCAGTTATAGAATGCAATGAAACCAATGTTTGTCACGCTGTCAGGTATTGTCACAGCTTTCAAGCCGGTACAGCCCATGAATGCAGAACTGCCGATGTTTATTATGCTGTTAGGAATTGTTACGCTTGCCAAATCGGTGCAATCTTCAAATGCGCCGTCTGCAATGCCCTTTGTTCCTTCCTTGATTGTGATGCTGGTGTTTTCCGGCATGTTTCCTTTGTATTGCAAATACATCTTTCCAACGTAAACGTCTCCATCGGGCAGCATATTATACCATGGTGTATTATCAAAAGCTAGTGAGTTTATTTCTGTTACACTGTCAGGAATATTAACATCTTCCAGCTTTTCGCAACCATTAAACGCACACCAACCAATACTTGTTACGCCATCAGGTATTGTTATACTTGTAAGATTTGCGCACTCACTAAATAATTCCCTTTTGATCTCTTTCAAACCGCTTGGAATAATAACATCTGTCAATTTTGTGCAGAGGCGGAACGCACCTCCTCCAATATATGTTACACTGTCAGAAAGCTTAACGCTGGTTAAACTAGAACACTCGTTAAAAGCATAAGAATCTATTCTTGTAACATTGTTTGGAATTTCTACACTTGTCAGGCTTTCACAAACAGAAAACGCGCCCTCACCAATGCTTGTCAGACTATCCGGCATCTTGACACTTACTAAACCTTTGCAACGACAAAATGCACCATCATATATAGTTTCAACACTATCCGGAATAGAGACACTTGTCAAATCAACACAGTCATCGAACGCATACCAGCCGATTTCCACCACCGGATAACCGCCAAGGGTATCCGGAATTACAACATCGCCGCTGATATTATTACAGTCAGTAATTGTTGCTTCATCGTTTTCAACGATATAAGTGTAATAGCCCTCGGTTAAGCTATCACCTTCCGCCCGTGCCGTGGTTGAAAACCAATCCGCAACACCGGAAAGGTCAAGACCGGCAAATCCTGCCGCCGGAACGGCGCAAAGCACCATTATAACCGCAAGAAACACCGCAACTGATTTTTTGATTCGATTTTTCATTCTGATTTCTTCCTTTCAATTTTAATTTCGGATTAAAATTTTTGGCAAGCAAAAATACACCTGCTATAGCGTATCACAGTCTTTTCAAAAAATCAATATGTTTTCCAAAATAATTCGCAAATAGGAAAGAAAAGCGCCTCACCAAAACAGTGAGGCGCAATGTATATGAGAATTATTCTTCCGGCATGAATGTTGGGAACATTTCAAGCTTGAACTTGTTCATTTTGTTCATCCGGTCAATCTTCGCCTTGGTTTGCTCGTCCTCGCAAACGCCGGTTCTGATGTATTTGTCAAGGACATCATAAGTGAAACCGAGGTTATCCTCATCGGTTTTTCCGCAAAGGCCGTCAATCGGAACCTTTTCAACAAGATTCGCCGGAACGCCGAGAACGCGGCCGAGAGCGCGCACCTCGGTAACGGTCAGATGAGAAATCGGACCGAAGTCCCCTGCCGCATCACCGTAACGAGTCGCATAGCCCACCCAGTCCTCGGAAAGGTTGCAAGTGTTTGCAACACGTCCGTTGCAGGATTGACCGACTGCATAAAGAGTGGCCATTCTGATACGGGCCGGAAGATTGTTTCTTGTCTGCTGCGTCAGCTCAAGCTCCTGCGGAAGGCTTTTTATAACACCGTCAACAGCGTCCTTGATATTAATTATATAATTTTTGATTCCGAGATGTGAAACAAGCTGCTTCGCGCAGTCAATGTCGCTTTGAACGCCGCAAGGCATGAGTACGCCGATAACACGGTCACGTCCAAGCGCTTCAACGCAAAGAGCCGCAACAACGGAGCTGTCCTTTCCGCCGGAGATTCCAACAACGGCATTGCAGTCTTTTCCGTTCTTTTCAAAAAAATCTCTTATCCAGTTTACGCAGTCATTTTTAACTTTTTCAGCATTAAACACAGTAATCACCAACCTTATACCAACGGATCAAGTCCATAAAATAAATGGGCAAATTTTAAAGTGGATATCATTGAACATTTTCCCCCGTCAGGAGCAATGACGATGTGATCCATAAGAGTAACCTTGAGCGATTGAAGAAAATCATATGCGCATTTTGTCTGCTCGGCATCGGCCGTTGAGGGAAGAGCGATCCCGTTTGGGTGATTGTGAACAAGCACAACACCTGCCGCCTTTGTTTCAAGAACGGCCGTGGCAAGCTTTCGCATATCAAAAAGTGTGCTGTTAATATCACCGTCTGACAGTTTACGAACAGCAATCAAGCCATGATTGCAATCAAAGCACATTACATATGCGCGCTCGTTGTTTGTGTCAAGAAACTTCGGACGCATATAGTCAACCATTTCATCAGCCGAATACAATGTGGGTCTTTCCGCGATTGAGTCGGCGTGATACCGTGCATAAACGGGTAAAATCATGTTGAGCAAACAAGCGGCGTTTTCCGTCATGCCCTTAACGCTTTTTAGTTCAGGAATGCTCGCCTTGAGTACGCCGGAAAAGCTTCCGAACGTCTCCATAAGCTCATGCGCAATCGGGTTTGTATCCTTATACGGTATTCCAAAGAACAAAAGCAGCTCAAGGATATTGTGATTCGCCATACCCTCAAGACCGGCTTCAATATAGCGCTTTTTAACCTTCTGGCGATGACCTTTATGGATATTGGTTTCCTTCTCGGCCATAAGTTCAGACCCACTTTACATCAAATTCGGTTTTTCAAAACTCAGCCAAAACTCAGATAGAAATATCCATTGCCATCTTGTAAAGTTCAAGATCAACGGATTTTTTCATTCCAAGAGCTTCAACAATGTCATAGTCAACAATTTCTTCCTTTGAAATTGCAACAACACGGTTACCGATTCCGTCTTTGAGGAGTTGAACGGCACGATATCCCATACGGCTTGCAAGAATACGGTCGCGTGCCGTTGGAGAACCGCCGCGCTGAACGTGGCCGAGAACGGTGGCACGGCTCTCAACGCCGGTTTCTTTCTGAATACGCTTCGCCATCTCATCAACACCGCCAATGGCTTCGGAAACCATGATTACGAAATGAAGTTTTCCGCTCCTCTGGGTGCGCATCATTCTTTGAATGACGTCACGCTCAAAATCATACTGAATTTCCGGAATAAGGATTGAAGTTGCGCCGCAGGCAATTCCGGCATTGAGAGCAAGATAACCGGCTCCTCTGCCCATAACTTCAACAACGGCGCAGCGATCGTGGGATTCGGTTGTGTCCCTGATTCTGTCAACCATTTCCATAATAGTCTGCATTGCGGTATCATAACCTATTGTGCAGTCGCAGCAGCCAATATCGTTGTCAATCGTTCCCGGAAGCGCAACGCACGGAATACCTTTGAGAGAAAGATCTCTTGCGCCACGGAAAGAACCGTCACCGCCGATAACAACAAGACCATCGATACCTCTTTCGCGGCAGGATCTAATGGCCGCCTGCATACCTTCATCGGTTTTGAAACGAGCCGAACGTGCCGAATAAAGAATTGTTCCGCCGCGGTTGATAATGTCCGATACTGTGCGGAGATTCATTTCATACATATCATTTTCCATAAGACCGTTATAGCCGCGGTTAATACCGTAAACTTTCATTCCAAGCTCACAACCTGCACGGACAACAGCTCTGATTGCAGCGTTCATTCCGGGCGCGTCTCCGCCACTGGTCAATACACCGATTGTTTTCATCATTTTAGCACCATAGCCTTTCCGGCTACAAATGTTACATAAATAATCACGGTTAACCCTTGCTGTAGCCGGACAAGGCGTGATAATGGTTTTGTTCATCTCAAAAATTAAGCCTGAACAAATTCCGATGGACATATGATTCTGATTGATGAGATTTTTCGCACTGAGTTCCTTTCAGCAAAACAGCACTTGCTTCGCTGAAACAATCAAAAATATTTAAAGATATTATACACCATTGTCAAAATTTGTCAAGAATTGGATATCCAATTAAAGCTTATTTTCTGACAGCAATATTATCTTCTCCAAAAACAAATTCAAGCTCGGCATTGACCGGCTCAGAAAAATCCAGTGCACCGCAGTGCTCATATTTGCCGGTGCTTTCAAAATAGCAATACACAGGAAATGCTCCGGGAAAGATTTTTTTCAGCGTTTCAAGTTTTTGAAGCCGTCCATCGTCTTTATCCTTGACGCGGATGAAAACGCCTTCCCTCTTTTTCTTTTTAGGCGCATCTTCGCTCTGAATAATATTTTTGGGGTTCGGTTCAATGCTTTCGCAAATCACGGATGCTTCTCTGTCCTCACGCAAGCTGAGTCTGCCGCGGATGAGAACAACATTCCCATCCTGAATAAGAATCGCCTTTTCGGTATATAGCTTTGAAAAAACAATGCATTCTATTGTACCCGTTAAATCCTCAAGCTTTATGAAACACATTGCGGCATTGCTTTTTGTGACCTTCCTTTGAACGGATGCTATTGAGCCGAGAAGAAGAACGGGTGTGTTGTCTTTATACTTCGATGAATACTCCCCTGCCGATGAAAGGATTTCCGAAATTCTGTCAGCACCAATTTTCTTTGACAGCTCCTTATATTTTTCCATAGGGTGTCCGGAAAGATACAGCCCGGTAACCTCCTTTTCATATTCAAGGAGCGTTTCATAATCAAATTCTTCCATCTTGGGCGCATAAAACTGCTCCGGCTGAGCAAATGATGAGTCAACATCAAAAAAGCCGATTTGTCCTGCAATATTTTTACGCTTGTCATCGTCAAGCTGAGTGATTACCGTTGGAAGAATGTGAATCATCTGATGCCTGTTCAGACCAAGTCCGTCCAATGCACCGCACTTAATAAGGCTTTCGACTGCACGTCTGTTGAAATCCTTTCCATAAACACGGCGGCAAAATTCATCAAAACTCTTATAAGGCGAATTTCTGCGTTTTTCCGTGATTGTCCGAATGAAGCCTCTTCCAAGGTTCTTGACTGCGAGCAAGCCAAAGCGTATTGCTCCGCCGGAAACGGAAAAGCCCTCAGTGCTTTCATTGACATGAGGCGGAAGCACCTTAATTGAAAGGCGGCTGCATTCATCAATATATGCCGTAATTTTCCCGGTGCTGTCAAGCACACTCGTAAGCGTTGCCGCAAGCAGTTCACATGGGTAATGACATTTCAGATACGCTGTTTGGTATGAAACAAAAGCATAAGCAGCTGCATGAGCTTTGTTAAACGCATACTTTGCAAAATTTGACATTTCATTAAACAATTCGTTTGCGGTTTTCTCATCAATTCCGTTTGCAACCGCACCGCAGCAAAGGACGTTTCCGTTTTCATCCTTCAAGCCGTGAACGAAGTTCTCCCTCTCCTTTGCCATCACATCAACCTTTTTCTTGGACATCGCACGGCGAACGAGGTCGGCACGGCCATAGGAATAACCTGCAACCTTCCGGCAAATTTGCATAACCTGCTCCTGATAGACCATGCAGCCGTATGTGACCGAAAGAATATCTTTAACTTGCTCGCATTTATAGACGGTCTGCTCCGGATGGTGTCGGTTATTTATATAGGTATCAATGGAATCCGCCGGTCCGGGGCGATAGAGAGAAATAACGGCAATAAGGTCCTCAAGGCTTTGCGGCTTGAGCCGCGTAAGAACACTCCTCATTCCTGCGGATTCAAACTGAAAGACACCGTCCGTTTTTCCGCTTGAGAGCATTTCATAAGTGGCATTGTCGTTTATGTCAATCTTTTCCGCGGAAAAGTCCGGTTCTCTCTTGCGGATCATTTTGATTGTGTCATCAATGACGGTAAGAGTCCGCAAGCCGAGGAAGTCCATTTTTAAAAGGCCAAGCGCCTCAAGGTTTGTCATTGTGAACTGAGTCACAACGCTTTCATCGTTAACCGCAAGCGGAACATAACTTGAAACCTTGTCCCTTGTTATAACAACTCCGGCCGCATGGGTTGAGGCGTGACGCGGCATACCCTCAACGCGTCGCGCCATGTCAATGAGTTCTTTAGTCTCCTCATTGCTTTCATAAAGTGCCTTAAGCTCGGGAGAAATTTTCAGCGCATGGTCAATGGTAATTTTAAGCTCATTCGGAATCTGCTTTGCAACGGAATCAACAGTCGGATACGGCAGACCGAGAACGCGGCCGACATCTCGAATTGCCGCACGAGCGGCAAGCGTTCCGAAGGTTACAATTTGGGCAACATGGTCATAGCCGTATTTCCGGATAACATAATCAATAACCTCCTGACGCCTGACATAACAGAAATCAACATCAAAGTCCGGCATGCTGACTCTTTCCGGATTGAGAAACCGCTCAAACAGCAGATTATATTTCATCGGATCAATACCGGTTATGCCGATGCAGTAAGCGGCAAGGCTGGCTGCACCCGAACCCCTTCCGGGTCCGACCGGAATTTTTTTGCTTTTTGCATACTGAATAAAATCGTTGACAATGAGGTAATAGTCAACATAGCCCATCTCATTAATCACGGAGAGCTCATAGTTAAGCCTGTCAACATACTCCTGCGGCGGATTATCTCCGAAATGTGTGTACAAGCCATAAAAGCACTGCCGTTTAAAATACTCAAAATGATCCATTTGATTGGGGACTTCAAAATGCGGCAGTTTCGTTTTTCCGAATTCAAATTCAAGGTTACACATATCGGCGATGACCTGCGTGTTTTCAAGCGCTTCGGGAACAGCCGAAAAAGCTTCACGCATCTCGTTTTCGCCTTTAAGATAAAACTCCTGTGTTTTAAATTCAAGGCCGGTTTCCTCTCCGACAATGTGGTTCGTTTGAATGCAGATTAAAACCTGCTGAACGGCGGAATCCTCTTTTTCAATGTAATGCGTATCGTTTGTTGCAACGAGCGGAATGCCCGTCTCTTTTGAAAGGCGAATGAGGTCATTAAAAATGAGCAGTTCTTCGCGCAGACCATGATTTTGAATTTCAATGTAGTAATTTCCTTGTCCAAAGACATCGTTATACCAAAGCGCCGTGTTTTTTGCGCCATCATAATCGCCTCTTAAAAGAGCACGCGGAACTTCTCCGGCAAGACAGGCAGAAAGGGCAATCAAACCTTCATGGTGCTTTTCAATCAAATCACGGTCAATACGCGGCTTTGTATAAAAGCCCTCAGTCCAAGACTTGCTGACCATTTCAATAAGATTTTTATAACCGGTTTCATTTTTGCAAAGCAATATGAGATGATATCTTTCGTTATCAAGGCCGTGAACCTTATCAAATCTTGTTCGCGCAGCAACATAACACTCACAGCCGATAATCGGCTTAATTCCGGCTTCCTTTGCCGCCTTGTAAAAATCAATCACACCATACATTACACCGTGGTCAGTGATTGCTGCGGCCGTCTGTCCTTTTGCTTTAACAGCGTCAACAAGCTCACCAATGCGGCACGCGCCGTCAAGAAGGCTATATTCGGTGTGAAGATGAAGATGAGTGAAAGCCAAACGCTTCCCGCCTTTCATGCAACCGCAGGGCGGTTACTCGGTATTTATTTTATAAAGAGTTTTTCGGCAAGTTTTTTGTCCGGATTGACTGTTATTGTGTAATACTCATGATATATTACTTTGCCCGGTTTTGCACCGACCGGTTTTTTCAGCGCCTTAACTCTTGTGTAATCAACAGGAACAAGGGATGACTCGCTTGCCTTGCTGTTGCAAGCGGCAATAACAGCCGCTTCTTCAATCGCAGTGTCTGAAATCTCGCCGTTTTTGCTCTCGATTATCACATGGGAACCCGGAAAGCTTTGTGCATGAAGCCACATATCGCTTTTTGTGGCAGTTTTCAAAGAGAGGCTGTCGTTTTGAACATTGTTTCTTCCAACAAGTATTCTGTAGCCATCCGTTGAACAATACTCCAGCGGCGGCAAGGGCTTGAGATTTCTGCTTTTTGAACCGGTTTTGGACTTGAGATATCCTCCATCGGAAAGCTCAAGTCGAACGGCTGAAAGCTCGGCATCACTATCCGCTCTTGAAAGCTCATCAAGCACAGTTTCAAGATAAGCAAGCTCCGCCTCGCCCTGCTCAATGAGTTTTGTGAGCATAACCTCTGCGGTTTTTGCTTTCCGGTAGTCTTTGTAATATTTGTTGGCGTTTTCGGTCGGAGTCAAAGCCGGGTTAGAAGGTATGCGCATTGTTTTCATTCCGTCATAATAATTTTCAACTTCATAAAACGGGGCGCCTTTTTTCAATTTGTGTAAGTTTGCTGTAATGAGTTCACCGTTTATGCGCAGCGCTTCTCTGTCTGCACATTTTTTCAGCTCTTCCCGCTGAATGTTCAGCTTTCTTGCTGTTCGGTCAATGATATTGCCCAGCGTTTTAAATAGCTCCTGGCCTCTGTGAGTTATGCGGTTAATCCTGTCACGCTCAAAATAAAAATCATCCAAAAGCTGAGATGGGCTGTCATACTCACGCACCTCGAGCGCGCCGTTATATTGCCTGATATCAAGAAAGCACATATCCTTAGGCTTTGAGTTTGAGTCAAGGAGCATATATACTTTTTGCGGTGAATGAAGTTTTGATTTAATGCTTTCAATAACAGCCTTAAGCTTTTCAATTTGTAAAGCCGAAAGTGAGCCAACAAAGCAATCATCTCCGGTGGCAGAAAAAGCAATTTCTCGCGCTGCAATCGGGGAAACGCCCTGTAAATTGCCAAGCACGGCGGATGAAAGATATTTGTTCCTGTCTGCTGTTATTCTTTGAACAATTTCATCCGCTCCCGAGCTTTCAAGGCAAAGCTTGTCCTGCTTTGGCGGCAGCTTATATTCAATACCGGGCAAAATTTGGCGAACGGATGACGTTGAAATATCAACGCGCTTAGCGGCATCAATTACTCTTTTGTTCCCGTCAATCAGAATCAGATTGCTGTATTTACCCATTATTTCCACGCAAAGGGTCAGACGAACCCGGTCGCCGATTTCATTAGACGCATCAAAGTCAATAAAAACTACTCTGTCGAGCTCGTTTTGACGAACGTCAATAATCTTTGCGGCGGTCAAATGCTTTCTCAAAAGCATACAAAACATCGGTGGAACGGCCGGGCTTTGTATGCTGTGGGCAGTGAAATGAATCCGAGGACTGTCAGCTCTGACGCAGATTAAAAGGCGGTATGTTCCGCTCTTTCCGCGCAAAACAAGAACAACTTCATCGCGGCTCGGCTGTTGAACCTTGTCAACGCGAAGGGAAAGTGCATTATCTTTAATTTCATCGCAAACTTTTGACAGAAATATTCCATCAAGTGCCATTATCAATCAATCCTTTATCTGATAAATTTAACCGGATTGCTTTGAAACAACAGAGTGGTTTCAAGTTCGGGAAATTTCTCGTTAATTCTCCTGCGCAGTGAATCCATTGCCGGATACTCCGTTTCAAAATGACCGGCAGCAACAACTGTGATTCCTTTTTCCTTTGCGTCGAGCATCTCATGATGGCTGATATCTCCCGTAACATATGCATCCGCTCCGGCGGCAATCACATCGTCAATAAAGCTCATTCCGGCGCCACCGCAAACGGCAACGGTTGAAATCGACTTTCCGCCATCAATAAAACGAGCGGTTGTTTGCAGCTTTCCGGCAACCATACGCGCAAACATTTCAGGACTGAATATTCTTGATGTTTTTCCGATTCTCACCATAGGGACAGTACATTCGCCGCTTTCAACGCCGCTGCATTCCGTTAACGAAAGCAGTTCACAAAGAACATCGTTAACGCCGCCGTTCGCGCAGTCAAAACAGGTGTGAGCGGAAATTGCGTTTATACCGTTCTTTGCAAGCTCAAAAGCCATATTGCCGCCAAGAAAATTCTTTTGCGCTTTGAAAATTATCGGGTGGTGGGTAATAATGAGAGTAGCATCTGAATTTTTTGCACCTTCAAGCGTTTCACTTGTCAAATCAAGGGCAAAACCGACTCTTTCAACCTCATCCTCCCCGTTTCCAACAAGAAGGCCGCAGTTATCCCAATCACACTTTGTGTCATATGGTGCAATTTCGTTAATATAATCGGAAATCATTTTAACGGTTACCATTTTGTATCCTCCGTAATTCTTTTAAAGTCATCAATGATTGCGGCGAGTCTGAGCACCTCGTCCGGCTCGGTTGACGCGTTTTTCAATGCGTCGTGACGCTTCAAAAGACGGTCAAGCTGTTTTTGAAGATATATTTTTGACGCCTCGTCACTGTTTTTATTTAAAGTTCCGGTGTATATTTCAGCCGGAGTGTATTCCTTTTTCATTCCGCAATATTGCGCGGCAATAACGCAGTAACAGTGCTTTGAATCAAAGCAGCATTTTTCGCCTATAATTTCAAAACCGTTTTCAAAAAGAAACCGGCGAACATCCTCCTGGTGACTCATCGGCTGAAGAATCAGACGGTATTTTTTATCAAAAACCCAGCAGACGCTCGAAAGTATTTCAGATATCAAAAGGCCGCCCATTCCGGCAATAATAATGTCATCACAGGAGTCCTTATCAATTTTTTCAAGTCCGTCAGAGAGAACGGTTTGTATTTTGTCTGTGAGAGAAAATTGAGCAATCGTTTTTCCGGCGTTTTTGAGAGGCATTTCTCTCAAATCAGCAGCAATGGCTGACGGTGAAATCCCGTTTTGAAGAAGATAGACCGGTATATACGCATGATCGGTGCCGATATCTGCAGCACGGGAGCCGCACCGGACAAATGACGCAACACAAAGCAGCCTCTTGTCAAGATTAATTTTTTCCAAATTCCCGCCCCTTTCAAAAAAATCAGCCACCCCAAAAAGGCGGCTGACGAAAAGCAAATCAAGTAACCCGTTTCAATAAGTAAAACGCAGTCACATAATTATTTGGAAGCAAGATATTCGTTGACTCTTTTAACAAGCTCGTCAGCATCAACGCCATGAACAGCGCAGGCTTCCTCAACAGACTCACCCCTTGAGGCCGGGCAGCCGAGACAGTGCATTCCCATTTCAAAGAAGAACATTGCAGTTCCTCTGTCAGCATCAAGGATATCGCCGATGAGCATATCTTTGGTAATTTTTTTCATAATTTCATGTCCTCTCAGTGGTTAACTTAATATCAGTTTTAACAAGAACCGCAATTTTATGCGATGAAATCACAGCTAATTAAAGCATGAATTTTTTAATCATAACTCCGATAACAATGCACATCTTGAAGCAAAGTCCGGTCATGAAGGTGTTGAGAATAGCAACGGCCTTTTCCTCGTTTCCTTCCTTTTTAGCCTTGGAATAGATAATAAGGCCAACAAGAACAAAAATGAATGAGAAGAACCTTGCTGCTCTTGAAGCGATTGCATATTTTGCAGCCTTTTCAGCCTTCTTGGCAGCTTTCATTTCAGCTTTAAGCTCCTTTTTGCTGCGCTGAGCGGCAACAGAAGCGGAAACCGGAGCGGCAGCAACGGGTTCGGCAGCAGGAGCTTCAACCGGCGCGGCCTCGGCGGCAGGTTCATCGGCCGGAGCAGCCTCGGGCTGTGTATATACGTTGGCAGCAGGTGCGGCAGCATATGCAGGCTCCTTGGCTTCAACCTTTTGTCCGCAGATAAAGCAAAAATCAGAATTGTCGTCAATTTCATTTCCACAGAATTTACAAACCATGAGAAAATCCCCCTAATATTTTATAGCTCATTATAACATTAACTTTTGCGTTTGACAATAGAATTCACCAAATTATTTATCACAAAAGCGGCCAAATCGGATAAAAATAAGTAAAAATCCTTGAAACTTGACTTGTTTTACTGTAAAATATCAATAATTATGAAAAAAGCGATGTGAAAAAAATTGGCTCTCATTTCAGCATTCAACCTCAGTCTTTCGTTTTCGGAAAGAGTAATATTTTCAAACGTATCGTTTGATGTTTACAAAAAGAATAAAATCGGCTTCATCGGTGTTAACGGCGCCGGAAAATCAACCCTTTTTAAAGTCATAACCGGTGAGCTTCAGCCGGACTCCGGCAGCATCTCTGTTTCCCGTGATGCCGTTGTCGGCTATATGGAGCAGCACGCCTGCTCCTCGAGCGGAAAAACAATGTTTGATGAGCTTCTCACGGTCTTTGAAGATGTTATCTCGGCTGAAAAAGAACTTGATGAAATTGCGCACATTCTGAATTCCGACCCCGAAAACAGAGATGAGCTCATTGCAAGACAGCAGTTTTTGCTTGAGCTTTTTGAAAGGCGCGGCGGATTGACCTTTAAAAGCCGTGCGCGCTCCGCATTAATCGGTCTTGGTTTCAACGAAACGGACTTCTCTCTGCCCTGTTCACTTCTGAGCGGCGGACAGCGTTCAAAGGTTTCGCTTGCAAAGCTGCTTTTGTCCGGCGCGGATCTTCTGCTGCTTGACGAGCCGACAAACCACCTTGACATTGAAAGCGTCAGCTGGCTTGAAAACTGGCTTTCTGAGTTTTCCGGAAGTGCCATGGTTATTTCCCATGACAGATATTTTCTTGATAAGGTCACCAACCGCACTTTTGAGCTTGAAAACGGGAAGTTTTATTCCTGCGATGGCAACTATTCGCGCTATTCTGCGCTGAAAGCCGAACGCAGAAAAAGCGCTGAGCGCGAATATAACGCAAAAATGAAAGAGATCAACCGAATCAAAGGTATTATTGAGCAGCAGAAAACTTTCAGTCAGGAACGCAATTACATTACAATCGCTTCAAAACAAAAGTCGATTGACCGGATTCTTGACGGACTTCAAGAGCCTGAAAAAGAGCTTTCCTCAATCCATTTTTCTTTCAGCACGAGTCTCGCCAGCGGAAACGATGTTCTTGATTGTGAAAATGTTTCCAAGGAATTTGAAAACAAGCCGCTTTTCAAAAATGTTTCACTGCTTGTTGAGCGCGGTGAAAGGGTTTTCATAACAGGTGAAAACGGCTGCGGAAAATCAACACTTTTAAAAATGATACTCGGAAAGCTTCGCCGTGACAGTGGAAAAATCACTCTCGGAGCCAACGTAAAAATCGGATATTTTGACCAGACGCTTGCTGAAATTTCATCAAATAAGACAGTGCTTGATGAAATTTGGGACGATTACAGAAGCATGACGGAAACGCGAATCAGAAGTGCGCTTGCCGCCTTCCTTTTCAGAGGTGATGATGTTTATAAAATCACCTCATCCCTTTCCGGAGGAGAAAAAGCAAGGCTTGCACTTTTGAAGCTTATGCTTTCAGGCGCAAACTTTCTTGTTCTTGATGAGCCGACAAACCACCTTGATATCAAGAGCCGAGAGGCGCTTGAAAGTTCATTTGACGGTTTTGACGGAACAATGCTTGTTGTTTCGCATGACAGATACTTCATCAACCGCCTTGCAACCCGGGTCGTTCGCCTTCACACAGATGGAATTGACAGCTATCCCGGCAATTATGATTATTATGTTGAGCACAAAATTGAGCGTAATATCAAACCGGTTCAAAAGAACGAGAAGCCGAAAGAAAACACATATAAAAAACAGAAAGAGCTTGAAAGTCTGAAAAGGCGGACAAGGGGACAAATTTCCCGCCTTGAAGCGGAAATTGACCGCCTTGACGGCGAGCTTGAAACGATTCAAAACGAGATTTCCTCACCGGATAATGCATCGGATTATGAAAAAATTCTTTTGCTGACTGAAAGGCTCAATGAAACAACAAGCCGACAGGAAAAGCTGATGAGCGAATGGCAAGAGCTGACGGAAACACTTGAAAAGCTCGAGAATGAATAAAGCCTTAGTTTAAAATGTGCATCTAAAAATAATAATGCCGATATGAGGTTCTCATATCGGTATTGTCTTATATTTCTCTCTCCGCAAAGCCGTTCTGTGTTATTATATATGCACTTTTGAAGCCGCAGCTTCTGCAAAGGCTTTCGGCTGATTTGAAACCAAAATCAAGCGCCTCAGTGCAATGCGCGTCCGATGTAACGGTTATTCTCATGCCGCGCTTTTTAAGGCGTTCGAGAATGAACCTTGCCGGATAAGGCACAGACCGGCCGCAGCGGAACATTGCACCGGTGTTGACTTCAAAAATTATATCAGGACTTACGTCACATATTCCGTCAACAACTTCAAGTGCAGCGTTTCTGTATTTTCTGCTTTTGCTGTTGAAAAGTGCATCGTTTTCGTTAAACTTTTCAATAAGATCAAAATGGCCGACAATGTCCGGCTTCGCTTTGCAGATAAGGCTATAAACAAGTGAAAAGTAGTGTTCGGCAAGCTTTTGAAATGAGCCGGAGAATTCTCTTTCGGCGCAGCTTTTCAGCATTTGTGCCGTATAATCAACAGAGTACATTCTGTTTTCAAAATGCAGCTGATGCACTGAGCCTATTGAAAAGTCAAAGTTTTGAGTGTCAAACGGAAGGCTGTCCGCGTCAAGCTCAATGCCGTTTGCAGCATAAATTTTCTCCGCATATTTTTTTCTCAGCCTTTTAATTTCCGAAACATAGCTCTCAACCATGTCATAACCTATTGCGTAACTGTTTTCATAAGGCATTGGGGAATGAACGGAAAGGCCTAGACTTTCAAACGAAAGAGCAACTGCAGCTTCAAGCATTTCCTCGGGTGTATTTTTCCCGTCACAAAAAACGGTGTGCGTATGACAATTCGATTTAAGCACGATAATTCCGCCTTTCATAAGTTCAGGGAGAACAAGAGGCTTTGTTCTCCCTGAAAAAAATTATGATTCATTCGCCTTGCACTTGCTCTTTTTGAGCATTTTTTTGTGTCTGCGTCTTTCTTTGAAGGACATCTTATAGTCAAATGTGCGATTATCAACTCTGTCATAAAGCGCGCTGTTAAGGCGAACAAGACCGGTATCAAAGGCTTCTGTTGCGGCGAGTATAAGCAGACCGCTGTCATCCGGAAGTTTGATTTCACTGAAATTTTCAGTGTTGATTTCATACATGAAAAAGTAAAGCTGTGAACCGGCGTTATCGCCACTCGGTGAGTGGGTGTGTGAAAATTCATAAGCAAGCTTATCAGTCTTAATAAATGCTGTTTCGGCGCGGTTATAGAGATCCCAGCCGCCGATATATTCATTAATTGACTGGATTTTTATTGAGAGGTTATTTTCTCCAACACCAAAGTCATAGCTCTTATCGCCGTAAAGACTTGCAGCAATAAAGTAAAGTCTGTTGCCGTTGGTTTTAATTGTCTGACCGTTGCAAAGCAGCGCATTAAATTCGGCACCGACATCTCCGGTTTCAAACCTGACTCCGTTGCAGTCAATGGCCTTCGGAAAGATTTCGGCCGGAATTGAAGCATTGATTGTTGGAATTGAACCAGCAGCTCTGTCTGAGTTGAAGGAAGTTGCCTTAACATTAAACGGAAGTTCAACCACCCTCTGTTCTTCCTTTGCAGCAACATTGCATGAGAGCAGAGTGAGTGCAAAAGTTTTCACCTCAAACGGAGCAAGATCAAAAACAAGCTTGTTGTCAACAACAGTTGCTTCGCCGATTTCCTCCTCAGAGGCGTAAACCTCGCGAGCACTCAGAATGCCGCTTCCGAGTGAAAGCTCGGTTTTCATCGCGCGGCAGCCTGCGCCCTCGTTGACTCTGACAATAATTTCATCACTGCTCTCACTCTTTTTGATTGCGCGAATAATAACATTTTCATTACTGATTGAGCAGAACGAATACTCACTGCCAAGCATTCCAAGGTGCTTATCCGAGGTAAAAACGGCCATAGGCTGATTGAAAAAGCGTGCTTGAAGCTGCGTTTTCTGAGTAAAATCACCACTGTGTGAATAAATTGCATAACCATATCTGTTGAGGCCGAAGTCCATCATTCCCTGAACACTGTCACTGCGATAGTAATATTTCGGTGTATGAAGAACGGTTAGACGGAGTGTTTTTTCATCCTTGAAAATCCAACCGTATTTTGAGTCGCTCAAAATTGAAACGCCGTAATTCTTGTTTCTGTCGCTGATATCAGCCCATTTCTGAGCCGGAACGGCATAGAGCTTTTTGTTGGCCTTTTTTCTTTCAATAACACCAAGGCCAAGGTCAAAAACAGCCTTATCATTTCTGAGCTTAAAGCTGAATCCATTATGAAGAGTACGGCCAAACTCACGCCATTCAATCTCATTAAAAACATTGATACGGCTGCTTCCGGCAGCAAGCGAAACGTAATAAGTGAAAACCGACTTTCCAACGCTTTGGGTCACTTTAATGGTTGCTCGCGCAGGTCCTTTTTCAACAACCTCAAGCTTTCCTTTTTCGGCAAATTCCCAAGGATATTTCATGACCTCGTCATACTTCATTTCCCAAGCTGGATATTTTTTGCTGCCCTTTTCTTTGTTCAGCTCATATCTTATGGGCTTATAGAGCAGCTCAACATCGCCAAGGGACTTGTCAATAATTGAAGAAATATCTCCGTTCTTATTAATCGAAACAACATATTTGAAGTTTTCAAGCATATTTTCCTTAACGCGCACTCCGGTGTTAATATCACACGGATCATAGCTGTATAGAACATCAAAAACCTTTAAACCGAGTGCAGGAATATTTGCGCAGAAAGCTGCTTTAATGTAATCAGAATCGGAATAGTTGACCTGTGACGGCATCTCATGACCGTCTTTGTCAAAAACTCTGACAAATTTGAAGCCCGCCGCCGGAACAGTAATATCGACAGCTTCCATACGAGGCTGTTCGATGCTGTTTGAAACAATAACGGCAATGCCTCTTGTCCATGAAGTGTCCATGTTTTTGATAATTTCAGCAGTTGAGCCTTCAAAAACATTTGAAAACTGATTGAGGGAAAGAATATAATCGTTCCATGAGCGCTTATATGCGCGTTCAACCGAGGTTCCGGTGATATCATCATGGAAGGTATGGGCAATGATGCGCTTCCATGCCCTTTCAAGCTCCGATGACGGATACCTCGCTGCGCATACAGCACAAGCGATAACGGAACTGCGTTCCGCCATGTCGGCAAGTTCCTCATTCCTTCTGTTGCATCTTTTTGAAAAAGCACGCGAGGTATAAGCGCCGACACCATGATTTGTCATAACAAGCTCGTTGTTCCATTTCGGCAGCTTGTTGATCTGAGAAAGGTCAAGGTTACTTAAATCATCAAATAATTCGCTTGGAGTTGAGGAAAGAACTTTTATATCGGAAGACGCATTCTGTTCAACCTCATCATTGACTGTTTTTGCAGAAATATCTTTCGGTGCACCGCCGACATCACCAACGCCGTGATAAGCCGAAGTCCAACCGAAATCGAAATCTTTAATGTTTTTATTAAGCTTTTTTATGAGTGATTTATTTGTTCTTACATTTTTAAACGCCGTGCAGTATGATTTGTTATCAAGAGAGGCAAAGATGGCCTTTCCATCACTTCCGTACCAAAGGCCGATGTCAAAAGGAACTCCGTATGCACTGCCCCAGGAGAGTTTCTGCGTTGAAAAGCCCTTGAGGTTCGCGTGCTCGGCAACAGCCGGAAGTGCCCAGCCAAAGCCGAAACAGTCCGGAAGATATATGTCATTACTTTTAACACCGAATTTCTTTTGAAAATATCCATTGCCGTAAAGAACATTACGAAAAAGAAGCTCCGGAGACGGAACATTGACATCTCCGTTTTCATAACAGCTTCCGGTCACGTTCCACTTTCCGGCAGCAATATATTCTTTCAGCTTTTCAAACCTTTCGGGATAGTATTCCTCAAAAAGTTCATAGCGATATGCGCCTTCAAAATTGAAACGATAGTTTGGATACGTTTCAAAAAGGCGGAAATTATCATCAAGGGTTTTGGGCAGGCAGGTATCAATAACATACTCAAAATCCCAATTCCAGATTGTGTCAAGATGCGCCGTTGCAATGGTATAAATTCTTTTTTCTTCAGTCATGATTCTCAGCCCGCCTTACTTTTTTAATCTGTTTTTTTCATATGTTTTTATTCCGCCCTTGCTGTCATAAAGCTTTGCAGCCTCAAGGCAAATGTCAAGCGAAAGATTAATGCAGTCCTCGCTGATATTTGTCCAAGTGTCCTCACGAGTGTGGTAATATGTTTTCGGGTTATGATCAACACCGCAAAAACCGCACGCACGAATTTTGTATTTTGAAAAGCCCTCGGCGTCAACCGCACCGGGATAAAGAGATGCGCGTTTCATTTCAATTCCGTTGTTTTTTCCGGCCTCAAAAAGAAGATCCCCGACCGCTTCGCTTTCCTTAACGGTACCGGTGCAGCCTTGAGTGTAAATTTGAAGCTGCTCAATTTCGCGCATGGTGTCAAGCGTTATTGCAACGGTTTCAATCTCTTTAAGTTCCTGCCTGTGTTTTTTTGCAAAAGCCTTTGCGCCGCGCAAACCGGCCTCCTCACCGCCCGTGATGAGGCAGCAAACCTCAGTGTCCGAAAAGCGGAAGTTGTTGTTCGCCATTTCCTTAAGGACACCCATTGCAACATAGCAGGCCGAAAGGTTATCATTTGCACCGTCAACAACAACTTTCCAGTTGATGAAAAAATACATGAGAAACAAAAACGGAACAAAAACAAACATTATGATTCCGCAGCTTTTCCAAATCCCTGTTTCAATTTCCGGAACGAATCCGAGCCTGAATGTTGAAATGAGCCTTGCAAGCGTAACAACAAAAATGAAGAACATACCAACAATGGAAAAGCACATAATCGGTGCAAGTGTTTTAAGCTGGCCGTGAAGAGAAAATGTCCATTCATTCGCCGCATCGGCGTGACCGGAAAAAATAATTCTTCGTTTTGTTTGTCCGGAAGGTTTTCTGACGGCGTAAACATTGCGTGAAACTCTCTTTGGAAAAAGGAAGTCAACAAACTCCGAATAAAAAAGGAATTCAAACAAAAACATGAGAATGCTCAAAAGCATAAGAGCCGGAGGAATCACTGCAGTAATAAGTTCCGCTTTTGAACTTCCCGGATATATGTATGACGGAAACAGCCAATACATTGCAATGGAAATAAAGCAAAAAGTGACTGCAATAATGATGAAGCCCATAAAAGCGTGCGGATGAAGCTTAAAATCTTCCATCCGGACATCATCGGCATATTTTTCAAGCTCGGTTTTGAAATACGCCTGCGCGTCCCGTTCGCTTTTTGAACCAGGTGCCCGTTTTTTAAAATTCTCACACACATAACGTATGCCGTCTTTCATGAATTGCTGCGTTTCATTACCCGCTCTGAAAGCAAACATAAAAATTCCTCCCAATCAGAATTATTTAAGTTTATCACATATAGCTTAAAAATACAATAAAATAACATTAATTTTGTTCACTTTTCAGCAACGAATTTATACCGGTAGAAAACTGAACGCAACGGCAAAAATTATTGTTGGCAGCATATTGGCCACACGGATTTTTTTGTCAAACATGAGATTGACGCCAACGCAAAAAATCATCATTGAACCAACAAAGCTTATCGCGGTTACAGCGGAATCTGTTAGAAGCGGCTCAA
This sequence comes from Ruminococcaceae bacterium UBA6416, assembly GCA_002438505.1. GTDB lineage: Bacteria > Bacillota > Clostridia > Oscillospirales > Acutalibacteraceae > UBA6857. The sequence goes on from DJPI01000076.1 coordinate 32,636, forward strand.
CAAGCTTTGCAAGGAGTGTAATTAAACCTTGAACCACGGCGAGCGGTATAACGGAAAAGACAGTACCCTTACCCATTGCGGAAGCTATCACCATAACAATCACCATATCGAGCACGGCCTTTGTGAACAAAGTTGAATAATCATGGCTGAGCGCATCCTGAATAGGCCCAATGACTGCCATTGCTCCAACGCAGATTGTCAGCGAGGCGCTGACAAAGCCGGAAATAAAGCCGCTGTCATTTTCGCTCTTTGTTTTCACTCTGAGCCAAGAGGCAAAGCGTTCGGTCTGATGCTGAATATTAATAAGCTCACCGAAAAACGAGCCCAAGGCAAAAGCAACCACCATCAAAACAATCTGAGCCGTTCCGTTTTCTGCTTTGTTCAGTTCAATGATTCTTCCTATCCCACCTGCAGCGCCGATAAAAATAACGGCAAGTCCCATACTTTGCGTAATAAGCTCGCAAAAGCGTTCTTTCAGCGCCTTTTTAAAAACCATTCCGATAATCGCGCCGACAATGACCGCCGCGCAGTTCACAACAGTTCCAAGTCCCGTCATTTAATCGTCTCCATGTTTAATCAGTGATTATTTGAACACCAAAATCAGCCGGACAAAAATGCCCGGCTGAAATGCAGTCTGTGTTTTATTCAAGAACAAGTTTGTTGAACACTTTCTTGCCCTTTTTAAGGATAACATGACCTTTTTCAAAAGCCGAGGCGGAAATGACTGCAGCAAAATCCGTCACCTTTTCATCATCGAGCGAAACACCGCCCTGTTCAATAAGGCGTCTGCCCTCGCCTTTCGACTTAATGATTCCGGCCTTGAGCATTGCGTCAATGACGGAAATTGAAGAATCTGTGAAATCACCGTTTGAAAGGACAGTTGTCGGCATATGCTCAAGATCACCGCCGACGCCAAAAAGAGCCTTTGCGGCCGTCTGAGCCTTGAAAGCCTCTTCCTCGCCGTGAACGAGTTTGGTCAGCTCAAAAGCAAGAATTTCCTTTGCGGTGTTAAGCTGGCTTCCTTCCCAAGTGCTCATCTTGTCAATTTCTTCAAGCGGAAGGAATGTGAGCATCCGGATGCACTTGAGAACGTCACCGTCCGCAACATTTCTCCAATACTGATAAAACTCATACGGACTTGTTTTTTCCGGGTCAAGCCAAACAGCACCCTTCTGGGTCTTTCCCATTTTTTTGCCCTCAGAGTTAAGAAGCAGGGTAATCGTCATCGCATAAGCATTTTTTCCAAGCTTCTTTCTGATAAGCTCTGTTCCGCCGAGCATATTACTCCACTGGTCGTCACCGCCAAACTGCATATTGCAGCCGTAATCCTGGAAAAGACGGTAGAAGTCATAGCTTTGCATTATCATATAATTGAACTCAAGGAAGGAAAGACCTTTTTCCATTCTCTGCTTATAGCACTCGGCTCTGAGCATATTGTTAACAGAGAAGCAGGCGCCAACATCGCGCAGAACATCAATGTAATTGAGCTTTAAAAGCCAGTCGGCATTGTTGATCATGAGGGCTTTTCCGTCTGAAAAGTCAATGAAACGGCTCATCTGCTTTTTGAAGCAGTCACAGTTGTGCTGAATGGTTTCCGGCGTCATCATGGTGCGCATATCGGTTCTTCCGGAAGGGTCGCCGATCATACCTGTGCCGCCGCCGATGAGGGCGATGGGCTTATTTCCGGCCATCTGAAGGCGTTTCATCAGGCAGAGAGCCATGAAGTGTCCAACATGAAGTGAGTCCGCTGTCGGGTCAAAGCCAATGTAAAAAACAGCCTTTCCGTTATTAACAAGATCGCGAATTTCTTTTTCATCCGTCACTTGGGCAATAAGGCCTCGGGCAACAAGTTCATCATATATCTGCATTATTTTTCCTCCGTTATGTTTTAAAGTGTTAAACTGCGATAAATATAATACCTATATTTCAGCACAATGTCAAGAAGAGATTGAAAAATCAATAAGCTCCTGCGCCGATTTAAGTGTTGACGGTGTTATCACATCGCCGCCGATAATTCGCGCAAGCTCTCTGATTCTGTTTTCTGAGTCAAGTTTTTTAATTTTTGTCACCGTTTCTTCTTCATCGGTCTGCTTTTCAATGAGAAGATGATTATCGGCAAAGGCCGCAATCTGAGCCAAGTGCGTAACGCAGATGACCTGCTTTCCGAGTGACACCTCACGCAGCTTCGCGGCAATCTTATGAGCAGCCCTTCCGCTCACCCCGGTGTCAATCTCATCAAAAATCATTGTGCCTTCATCGGTATTTCCGGCAAGTACACACCGAATTGCAAGCATCACTCTTGAAAGTTCACCGCCGGATGCAATTTTTGAAAGCGGCTTTTCCTCTTGACCGGCGTTGGCGCTGAAAAGAAACTCAACCTCGTCAAGGCCGTTTTCATAAGGCTCTCTGTCTTTGAAGCCGACAGTGAATTTTGCATAAGGCATATCAAGGAAAGCCAGCTCACTTGAAACCTGAGCCTCAAACCTTAGCGCCGCGGCTTTTCTGTGGTCTGAAATGAGGCAGCCGAGGTCAAAAACTTCCTTTTCACACGCGGCAAGTTGTTCTTCAAGTCCCGCCTTTTTTTCATCGGAAAAAGCTATCGTGTCATATTCCTCTTTTGCTTTTTCAAGATAGGAAAGCATTTCTTCTTCGGTACTGCCGTATTTTTTTGAGAGACGGTATAATATGTCAAGTCTTGATTCAACGCTGTCAATGCTCATATCGGATTCACCGGCTTCTTCAATTTTTGCCGTAATATCCGAAAGGCATTCATCCATCTCATACTTAAAGTCTGTTACCGATTGAGAGTACGGCAAAAACTCACTGTGATAATCACTCAGTTGAGCAAGAAATGAGCTGAGCGCATACAGATTTTGCGCAAGCCCGGCCGTGTTTTCATCTCCGGCAAGAAGCGAATGGCAGGCATAAAGATTGTTAATGATCATCTCACGGTTTTGAATTTTTGCCTTTTCCGCCTTGAGATTTTCAATTTCTCCAACGGTTATATCGGCAGACTCAAGCTCGTTGATCTGATATTCAAGAAAATCAAGGCGGTTCTTTTTGTCTGCCTCGTTACTGTTAAGAGCCGAAAGCTCTCTTTTGATGCCGAGCATCTTTTTATATAAAACGCGATATTCTTCCAGAAGTCCGCCGCAGTTTGCAAGCGCATCAATATAACCGAGATGGCTTTCGCTCTGAAGAAGCTTCTGGCTGTCATGCTGGCCGCAGATTGTGATGAGTTCGCGGCCGAGGCGTCTGAGCATTGTTGCGGTCACAGGCTGACCATTGACCTTGCAGGTGTTGCGTCCGTCAGTGGTGATAGTTCTGCTCACAAGCAATGTCCCGTCATCTTCCCCCTCAATGTCAAGCTTCGCAAGAATGTCCTTAACATTCTGAGAAATATTTTCAAAAAACGCAGTAACTTTTGCGCCTTTTTCGCCGTTGCGGACAATGTCTTTTGAAGTCCTTTCGCCAAGAATAGCATTAATTGAGTCGATTACGATGGACTTTCCGGCGCCGGTCTCACCGGTCAGGATATTAAGTCCGCTTTCAAAGAAAATGTTTGCCTTTTTGATAACGGCCACATTTTCAATTTTCAAATCAGTAAGCATAGATTATCAAAGCTGAAAACCAGTCAGCCGTCCTTTCAATATGTTAATTTGTCAGGCAATATAGCCCTTGATCCGTTCGCAAAACGCTTCGGCCGCCTTTTCATCGCGGCAAAGAACAAAAAATGTGTTTTCTCCGCCAAGAGTCCCAACGATGTTTTTTTCAAGCAGATTGTCAACTGCTTCACAGGCAGCCCCCGCCATTCCCGAAATACACTTGACAACAACCATGTTCCCCGCATAGTCGACACCTGTAACGGAATGGACAAGAATAGAAAGAAATTTTTGCGACATATCTTCGCTCTCATTTTTTGCGGCCGAATACTTGTATCTTCCGTTTTCAACAGGCGATTTCACAAGCTTGAGCGCTTTGATATCACGGGAAACCGTTGCCTGAGTGACGTTATATCCGAGCTCATGAAGCCGACACATCAGCTCCTCCTGAGTTCCGAGTTCTTCCTTTTCAACAAGTGAAAGTATAGCCTCATGTCTGTTCCTTTTCATTTTTCTTTCTCCTTTCAAACCCGGCGTTCAATAAGCTTGTTAAGGAGAATATCCGTAAAGCTGTCCGCCTTTATTCTTATTATTTTTGAATTTCTGTGAGCACGTCTTATGAGCACCTTGCTCTCCGGAGTGACTTCAACGGCGCTTTCGCCATCGCAGCTCAAAAGCGGAAAACAAAGGCCGCAGTTTTTCACCGAAAGCTCAATTTTGGTTTCCGGCCTAAATATTATTGACCTTGAAAACAGCGAATGAGTGCAAATCGGCGTTGTAATAATACTTTCGATTGACGGATCAACAACAGGGCCGCCCGAGGAAAGCGAATAAGCCGTTGAGCCGGTCGGAGTTGCAACAATAAGGCCGTCTGCGTGATATGTGTAAGACTCCTTGCTGTCGCAAACAACATTGATGTCACACATTCGCATTGACACTCCGCGCGCTATGACAACATCGTTGAGGCAATAATGCTTTCCGGAAAGTTTTCCGTTCACATAATGCTCCGCACAAAGCATCATTCTGCGGTCAATTTCATAGTTTCCTTCAACAAGCTTTGAAAGCAGGTGCAATTCCTGCTTTTCAAGTCCGGCAAGGAAGCCCAGATTCCCGGCGTTGATTCCGAGAATTTCTTTATCATACTTTGCGGCATCGTGCGCAGCGTGAATGAATGTTCCGTCTCCGCCGATTGCAATCAGGATATCACAAGACTCGACCGCTGAATCATTTTCTTCAAAAGTCACATCAAAGCTCTTGAAAGTTTCACGCTGCTCAACAGGCAGCGAGACCTCGCCGCCGAGCCGTTTAAGTTCTTTAATAACATTGCAGGTGACCTCGTATGCATGAGTTCTTGTTAGATTCACATGAATGGCAAATTTCATTTTGCACCTCCGAGACTGCAATGCGAATTTTCAACAATTTCCGGTGAGGAAAGTGCAACGCAATCCTCGCCTTTTTCGTCATTTCTGATATATATGAGGTATTCAATGTTTCCCTGCGGACCCTTTATTGGAGAAAAGTCAAGATTAAGCACCGAGAAGCCGCCTTCAAGAACAAACTGTCTGATGTTTTCAACAACTTCAACATGGGTTGAAACCTCACGCACAACGCCTTTTTTTCCAACCTTTTCCCTTCCGGCCTCAAACTGAGGCTTGATGAGGCACACAGCTTCCCCGTTTGCCTTCAGAAGCTCTTTCATAACAGGAATTATTAACTTAAGAGATATGAAAGAAACATCAACGCTTGCAAAGTCAATGGGCAGCGGAATAACTTCCTTTGTAACATGGCGGAAATTTGTTCGTTCAAGGTTAACAACTCTTTCATCCGTACGCAGCTTCCATGCAAGCTGGCCGTATCCGACATCGATCGAGTATACTTTAACAGCGCCGTTTTGGAGCATACAATCTGTAAATCCGCCCGTTGAAGCACCAATATCCATGCAGGTTTTTCCCTCAAGCGAAAGCCCAAACTGCTTCACGGCCTTTTCAAGCTTATATCCGCCGCGGCTGACATAGGGCATTTTTTCTCCTCTGACCTCAATGCAGTCGCTTTCCTTAACATTTTCACCGGCTTTTGTCACTTTGTTGTTGTTGACATAGACCTGTCCGGCCATAATGAGCGCCTTAGCCCTTTCGCGGCTTTCGGCAAAGCCTTTTTCAAAAAGTACAATATCGAGTCTAGCTTTTTCCGTCACTTAAAAGTCCTCACTTATTTTACTAACTATTCCATCGGTGTCAAGGCCGTAGTCATGAAAAAGCTCATCAACCGAAGCCTGGCTTACAAACCTGTCATTGACGGCTGTCAAAGAGAATTTGCCTTTATAGCCGCGTTCAAGAAGCCGGAGAGCGGTTCTTTCACCTATGCCTCCGCTCCTTATGCCCTCTTCAAAGAAGAAAACTTTTTCTGCTTTTTCCATCAGGTCAATCGCGTCTTCCGGAAGCGGCTTAATTCTGTTGAGCGAAATCAACAGCACGTTTATGTTCCTCAGTGAGAGCTCATCAACCGCTCTTATTGCCTGAGACGTCACTCGGCCATAGGTCACAATGCAAACCGGTGAATTCTTGTCTCCGTATGTTGAAAACTCAACGCAGTCATAGCGCAAAACGGAAACATTTTTGTTCTGTCCTCCGCGCGGATACCGCACGGCAACAGCGTATTTATCGGAATTAACAGCATTGTTGATGTCCGCTTCAAGTGAGCGGTAACAGCATGGAGAATATATGATAATGTCCGGTATTGTTGACAAAAAGGCAACATCCATAAGTCCGTTATGAGTTTCACCGTCCTCGCCGACAAAACCGGCACGGTCGATTGCAAAAATAACCTTGAGCTTTTGCAGTGAGATATCATGAACAATCTGATCATAACAGCGTTGAAAAAAGGTTGAATAAACCGCAAAAACAGGAATCATTCCTTTTTTTGCAAGCCCGCTCGCAAAAGTTACCGCGTGTTCCTCGGCAATGCCGACATCAAAGAATCGGTCAGGAAAGCTTTTGCGGAAACATTCGAGTCCGGTTCCAAGCCCCATGGCGGCAGTAATTGCACAAATTGATTTATTATTCGGAGCGTAAGCGCAAAGATATTCACCAAGCTTATCGGAAAAGCAATCCGGGGAGGCTTTTGTTTTTCCTGTTAAAAGGTCAAAAGATCCAACGCCGTGGAACCTGCTGGGATCATCCTCGGCAAATTTATATCCCTTGCCCTTAATTGTGTTGACATGAAGCAAAACGGGCGCATTGACTTTTTTTGCCGCCTCAAGCGCATCAATAAGAACGGGAATATTGTGTCCGTCAATGGGTCCCATATATCTGTATCCGAGGTCTTCAAAAAAAGTGCTCTGGGAATAAAGCTTATTTTTAAGATCCGTTTTAAGATCATAGAGCCTTTTTGTAATCTTTTTTCCAACATTCGGAATTCTATTTAATGTTTTTTCTGTTGAGGCTTTAAGATTGTAGTATCCGGGTTTTGAGCGAATGACGGCAAGATATTTCGCAAATGAGCCGACATTTTCTGATATTGACATCTTATTGTCGTTAAGAATAATTATATGCTTTGTTTTGCTGCGGCCTCCGTTATTCAGTGCCTCATACACCATACCTCCGGTGAACGAACCGTCGCCGATAACCGTGACGGTATAAGCATCATTTCCGAGCAGACGGTTGGCTGTTGCAATGCCGAGACCGGCGGAAACCGAGGTTGAGCTGTGGCCTGAATAAAAAGTGTCATGCTCGCTTTCATTCGGTCTGCAAAAACCGGAAAGGCCGCCCTTTTTTCTGAGTGTATCAAATTTGTCATAGCGCCCGGTGATAAGCTTATGAGCATAGCACTGATGGCCAACATCAAAAACAATGCTGTCACGCGGGGAATCAAACACACTGTGAAGCGCAACCGTCAGTTCAACGGCACCGAGATTAGAGGAAAGGTGGCCTCCGTTTTTTGAAACCGTTTCAAGCATTTTCTGCCTTATCTCAAAGCAGAGTTCATAAAGCTGCTGCGTGTTCATCTTTTTAATGTCTGACGGTGCTTTAACGCCTGAAAGAAGTCTGTATTCCATCTATCAATCAATTCCTTCGTGACAAGAGCTTTGTGGAAAAATCTTTGAGATATTCAGCGTCATCGCCAAAAAATTCGAGGTTCTTAAGAGCTTCAGCAGTGAGCTTCTTTGCAAATATCTGAGACATTTCAAGTCCAAGGAGCGAAACATAAGTTGACTTTTCGCTTTCGGCATCACTGCCTATCGGTTTTCCTAAGGTCTCCTCGTTTCCGATAACGTCAAGAATATCATCAACAACCTGGAAGGCCTGTCCGAGCTTTTCGGCAAAAGTTGCTGCGGCTTTTTTTGATTCAGCGGTTCCGTGAGCCGCAATGACCCCCATCACACAGGAAGCCTTGATGAGTGCGCCGGTTTTAAGCCTGTCCATCTTTTCAAGAGTTTCACTTGAAATTTGAATACCTTCGCTTTCAAGGTCAATAACCTGTCCGCCGATCATTCCGCCGTTACCTGCACCTTCAGCAAGAACGGAAAGCGCCTCAAGCGTCATCTCCGGGTCTTTTTTTGCCGCCGGTGAGCCAAGAACGCTTGAAAAGGCATATGTCAAAAGGCTGTCACCGGCAAGAAGAGCAAAATGCTCTTTGAATTTAATGTGGCATGACGGCTTGCCGCGCCGCATGTCATCGTTATCCATGCACGGAAGATCATCATGAATGAGCGAATAGGTATGAATCATTTCAACGGCACAGGCAAACGGAAGCGCCGATTTAACATCTCCGCCACAAAGACGGCAGAACTCAAGCAAAAGTAAAGGACGGATTCTTTTTCCTCCGTTTCGGACGCTATACCTCATAGCCTCGGAAACAACATTATCGCCGCACTTTTCAAGTGAATCCTCAAGCGCCGCGTTAATCATTTTTGTATATTCATCGGTTGTATATTTTTTATTCATCTTCCTCACCGCCTGCAAGAGATGAAAGTTCAACAACTTTCTGTTTTGCGCTTTCAAGAGCTTTGTTGCAAAAAGCAACAAGATGAACGCCCTCTTCATAAAGCTTCATTGACATTTCAAGATCGGCCTCTCCGCTTTCAAGGCTTTCGGTAATCTCCTTAAGGCGGAGAAGCGCCGTGTCAAAATTGTATGTATCCATTATTTACTGTTCCTTTCGGTTTTTGTTTTCAATAACGTCAGTCACGGTGCACCGCAGTTCACCGTCCGAAAGACGGATGCCGATATTATCACCGGGAGATATAAGCGCAACGCTTTTGATTGTGTCACCCCGCTCATCAAATGCCGCAGCAAAGCCGCGTTCAAGCGTTTTCAGCGGACTGACACTTTCAAGACGAGAGGCGTATGAGACAGTTTCACGCTGAAAGCGCAAAAAAGCATGGGCAACAGCCGTGTTCATACGCTGAGCAAACATTGCGGAAAAATCTGAATACTGTGTTATTCTCTTGAGCGGACTCATTGCGGAAAAGCGTTTTTCGTTCTCAGCAAGAATCGCCTTGTTTTCACTGATTTTTGAAAGGACTGCACCTGTCATTGAATCAAGAATCTTGTCAAGCGTATATAAAAATTCGCGATAATCGGGCACTGCAATTTCCGCTGCCGCAGAAGGAGTCGGAGCGCGCCGGTCGCTGACAAAATCCGCAATGGTATAGTCTGTCTCGTGGCCGACAGCCGAAATTATCGGGATATCGGAATCATATATAGCGTGAGCAACCGATTCCTCGTTAAACGCCCAGAGGTCTTCAATCGAGCCGCCGCCGCGTCCGACAATCAGAACATCGCAGGCTTTGAGTTTATTAAATTTTTCAATGGCGGAGACAATCTGAGGTGCTGCGCTGTCACCCTGAACCGCAACAGGTTCAAAAACAACAGTCGCAAGCGGATAACGCCGCTCAAGAACCGTCAGAATATCATGAACCGCAGCTCCGGTCGGAGAGGTTATCACGCCGATTCTTTCCGGAAACTGCGGAAGCGGCTTTTTGTGCTCATCAGAGAACATTCCTTGTTCAAACAGCTTCTTTTTAAGCTGTTCAAACGCAAGATTCAGTGCGCCCTGTCCGTCCGGTATCATATCTTCACAGTAGAGCTGATAAACACCGTCCCTCTCAAAGACCGAGATGTTGCCTCTAATGATCACTCTCATTCCGTTTTCAGGCTCAAAGCGGACTCTTTCCGCAGCGGAACGGAACATCACGGCTTTAATTGCCGCGTTTGAATCTTTCAGCGTGAAATAATAATGACCGGTTCGATAATGATTGGTAAAATTTGAAATTTCACCGCTTACATATATGTTTTTAAGATTAAAGTCTGAATCGACTATTGATTTAATATAGGTATTAATCTGTGAAACGGTTAAAACAGTTGACATCAAAAACTTCTCTCCGCTTTCATTTTTCCTTTCAGATACCCGATGATGGCAACGCCTGCAGCGTTATCGCACGAAAACTCGGGCTTTGCAAAAATTGCATTGTATTTTTTTCTGAATCTTTCGCTGATTATTGAATTGGACATCACGCCGCCGGAATAAACAAGCGGTAAATTTCCGTATTTTTCAATTATGCGCTCTGTCATGCTTTCAAGTGCTGTAGAGATATAGTCGATGCAAAACTTGGCCGTATCGCACGGTGCTTCACCGGTATCGACCATTTTTCTGCATTTGTTTTCAAGACCCGAAAGCGAGCAGTCATTGCCTTTCATTGAAGCTTTGATTTTAAAGTGTTTTTTGCTTTGGCAGGCAAGAAAATCAAGTTCCTTTCCGCACGGAAATGAGAGGCCGAGCATCAGTCCGACACGGTCAACGGCTTGACCGGCTTTAAGATCAAGTGAACCGGCAATTTTTTTGCAGACAAAAACTTCATTTTCATCGGGCTTTGCCAAAAGAGCTTCTGTTGTTCCGCCGGAAAGATGAAAGGCAATAAACTCCTTTTCCGTTAAATCGAGCCGCCCGGCGCTGAACAAAGCGGCAGCAATGTGGCCGTTTTGATGCGCGGTTTCAAAAAACGGAACGCCCGCTGCAAGCGCAACACAATGCGCCGCGGTTTTTCCAACAAGGAAGCAAGGCATATAGGAATCTTCACGAAGGCAGGGCCGCACTGAAGCGCAGACCCCGTCAACGGTGAATTTTTCATGTTCCGTAAGTTTTTCAAAAACCCGGCCGAGCTGAACGGTGTGATGAAAAACGGCATCGCTCTGTCGCAGACCTTTTTCACCCGGCTTCACCGGAAGAAGAAGCTTCTTTTGAATGATACGTCCTTCTTTTGGAAAGTACACGGCAACGGAAGTTGTGTAATTACTCGTGTCAAAACCGATATATGCCATTATTCTTTCGACTTCTTCGCAATGGAACCGAGAACGCCGTTGATATATGACGCATCATCGGCCGTTGCATATTTTTTTCCAATTTCAACCGCTTCGTTAATGACAACACCAACAGGAATCTTTTCCTCGCCAAAGAGCAATTCATAGACCGCAAGCCTCATAATTGCCGATGCAACACGCGAAATACGCTTTGCAGACCAACCGACAAGATTTCTGCTAATTGTTTCATCAATGGCCTCAAGGTTTTCAAAAATGCCTTTTGTTGTCCGGATAACATAGTTGTTGGTTTCAAAGAACTCAGATTCCTGCGCGGATTCGATTATGTCGCCGAGCGGCGTGTCACTAAGAAAACTCTTTTCAAATGTAATTATAAACGCAACTTCTCTTGCCTCGTGTCGTGTCATATTGTTTTTTCCTTCCGTGTTTTTTGCATAACGCACGTCTGTATGCGGTGTTTCAATGCAAAAAGATACATTTTTGCATTATTCGAGCTTATATTATACCACAAATTTTAAAACAGGCAACTACTTTGCCTCAATTATTGTCAAATTTTCAGGCGAAATCGGCGTATTATTTTCAATAATCTCTGTGATTTGAAGAATTGCACTGTCATTAAGCTTTCCGTTTTCAATTATTACCTGCGCTTTTTCGCTGTTGATTATCACAACACACTCGCCGCCGAGTTTTGCCTTAATCAGCTCTTCACAGTCATTTTGCGCCTTGAGGGAGTTTTGAAACTGCTCAAGCAGTGAATTAAGTTTTGTTTTTTCATCATCGGTGAATTTTTCATTTTTGATGAGTTTTTCAATTTTATCCTCAATTTCATCTTTAACATTTTTTTGCTCAAGCTTAGCAGAGGCAAAGTATTCGGCGTTTGAAGTCACTGCGGTTGTGTCCTCAGCAACGCCGCTTGCGCCGACAAGCATTGAATCGCCGAGATTCTGTTTTTTTGTTTCATCCTGCTGAACGGTTGATGTTTTCGCGGCAGCGGAATCATTTTTCGGCTTTGAGTAATACCAATTCACCGTTACGGCCGCAGCGAGCGCCACAACCAGCGTTGCTGCAAGAATCTGTTTCTTTTTGACAAACATGCTCATGTGTGTTTCCTCCTTATCCGGCTTTGCGGACTACACTGATATTGGTTGAATTTATATCAAACAGCGCGCTGACTGTTTCAACAATGCGCTGCTTAATAACGCTGTCATCCGCACCATCGCAAGCTATTGCAACTCCGCAGACTCGTGGATATACGCTTTTTGTTATAAGACCGTTTTCTCCTTTGTCATTTTCAACAATAATATATTTGCTTTTTGTTTTCTGCGCTGTTTCTTTTTCGCTTTTTTCAACATCTTCATCCGTATCCTTTGCAAAAACTTCCTCTTTTGAAGAATCAAAAGTAAGCATCACCTCTGCCCGGCCTGCGCCCTCAATGCTTTCAACAAGCGTTCTTAGCTTTTGTTCAGTCATTTCTTCATATGACGAGGCTGAGCTTTCATCTGCCTTCACGGTGCCTTTTGAGACAGGCTTAAGTTCCGACAAAAAGATAAGTGCCATTCCAAGAACACCAACGGCAATAATTAACAGAACTCTCTTGTCCTCTTTGATTTTTTTCAAAAGCTTTTCTTTAAAATCTGAAATGTCTTTCATCGGCTTCTCCTTCAGCGGTTTCCGTCCGCTTTGTTTATAATTTCAAGTTTACCGGAATCTCCGCATATTTCTCTGACAGCCGTTTTTATTCTTGTATTGTTCGCGCTTTTTTCGGAAACAACGGTAACACTCTGAATTATGCAGTCATTATCACAGACGATGTCAATCGAATCAACAGTCACACCCATTTCCTCAAGCTTTCGTTTGGCTGCGGTTTCATAGCCGTTTTCGGCAACTTTTTTTGCTGCATCTTCGCTTTGCTTTTGATACTCACCATCAGTCTTTCCAAAACTTTGAACATCTTCAAAAAAGTCAAAATCAGTTCCGGCTTTTGAAGCAAACGGAGATATTACGGCGCAAACAATAACAACACCCACCAGCGTCATAAACGCGGCTTTTGTTTTTCCCGGCGGCAAAAGCGCGGTAAACACTGCGCTCATTATCGCGGTTGCCGCAACAAGGGCCGTCCAGCCTTTAATTGCATCCATCAGCTTCCTCCTTTGACACTAAGCATCAAGCCTGTTGAAATTATAACAATGAAAAGCCCGTAGACGGAAACCAGAAGCATAACTTTCAATGCAAGCGCAAAGCCTCTGAAAAGCGAAGCCGTTTCGTTCTGACCAAGAATTTGCGAAGAAAAAGAAAGAACGGAAACAGCGACAAAATAAAGAAACAATTCACTGATTGCCGGAAAGCATGTGACAAAAACGGCGGCAATGCCAATCACGGCAGCCGAGCCTTTTATTAAATTTATACTTGAAGCAAAGGCTGAATATGCCTCGCTCATCGCGCTGCCGACAACCGGAATGAGACTGCTGACAACAAAGCGTATTCCTCGCGAGGCGGCGCTATCCGCCGCAGATGACAGTATGCTTTTGAACGAAAGAAAACCGGCAAAAAAAGCGGCAGCGCTTCCAAGAGCAAAATTTGCGCATTTACCCGCTGCTGAGAGAAAACGGCCGCAGTCTATCTGGCTGTTCATTGAAAATGCTATGGAAAGACAAAGTATCACGCCGACAAACGGAACAACCAGCTTCGTCATAAGCAAAGACACACCCTCGGCAAAAATCAGCGTCAGTGAATTATAGGCAGCTGCGCTCACCGGGCTCCCGGAAACGGCAATGATTCCGGCATATATGGGAACAAAGGAAGCGAGAAGCTTATTCAGCGCTTCAGCCATTGTTACCGCTATATTAAGAACGGCTGCTGTCTTTTGCGCGGTAAGTATTGAAAAAACGCACACGGAAATCAAATTAACAAGACCGCCGCGCTCATTCTTTCCCGAGAGAACTCCAATAAGACTGACAACCATAAGCACACTCAGAAGCTCAAAAAAGAATCTGAACGCCGCGTTTGCCTTTTCTTTTAAGTTCGTTGTAAAGTAATCGGATAAACTATCTTTTGAAAAATCAAAAACCCCGGCGCTTTCAATGCCGTCAATGCCGAACATTTCAAGAGCATCCTTTGTTTCGGAATCAAAGGCAGAAAACAGCTCGCTTTCAAGCTCTTTCCCGTAATCGTTATTTTCTCCGGCAGCCGAGGCCGCAACCGGAAATGCTGAAAGCAGTGCGCACACCACAAGAAGCAATAGTATTTTTTTCATCATTTTATATACATAAGAGCAGTTTCAACAACGGACTCTATAAGCGGAACGCAGAAAAGAATTATCATAATTCTTCCGGCAAGCTCAACCGTATCGGCAAGAGCTTTGTTTCCGCTTTCGCGGCAAAGAGAAGCGCAAACGGTGCAAGCAGCGCTCACGACCGCTCCTTTGAGCAGAACAGTAATGTATGATTCCTCAACAAGAGATGAAAGTGTTCCGTCAAAAAAATCACCAAGCCTTTTTGACGCTGCACTTATAACAAAAGAAATTATGATTGCAACAAGCCCAAGCTGAAGCGGAAGAACATATTCCGGTCTGCTTTCTTTAAGCAGCGAGGAAAAAACCGCACCGGCAACGGCAACAACGGCAATTTTGAAAATCAGACTCAAAACTCAATCAGCTCTTTCACGCTTGCAAACAAATCACCGATTTCCGGAATAAGCATCAGCAAAACAATAATTATTCCCATCAGCGTTGTCAGCGTTGCATATTCGCTTTTTTCTGCACGAGTAAGAATTTGATTGAGTATTGAGACTATTATGCCGATTGCCGCAATTTTAAAAATTAAGTCGATCTTCATTTCTTCCTCACTCTTAAATAATAATCATAAATGCTACTCCGCCCGCAAAAAGACCGGAAAACATACAAAGCTTTGAATATTTTTCTTTTGAGCGCACAGCCTGTGAAAGTGATTTTTCAAACCGTTCGCTGTAATAGGCAAGGATTTCTTCAACACCGTTTATATCGCATTGACAGACGGTTTTTCCGAAAGACGAAAGCAACATTGTATCGTCTCTTCCGATGCACAAAGGCTCTTGCTCAAGGCTTTTTTCCCACGCCAACGGAAAATCTTCGTTTTTGCGCAGTCTTTCGACGCAAACATTAACAAATTTGAGCTTGCATCCGGGCGAACCGTCCGCAATTTTAATTACCGCTTCAGAAAACGGAAGCAAATAATGCGTAACCTCAAGTTTGACAAGGCAAAAAAATGAAAGCAGATTCTCAAGTGTTTTCTGCCGCATTGAAAAGCGCTCAGCAAGCATCACTCCGCAAACCGTTGCCGCAAGCCAAACCAAAACGCCGCCTGTATATTTCATCTTTTATCTCACCGGCTTCATATATATTCTCGATTTTTCCCGGCTCACCGCCGCCCTTTAAGAGAACAATATTTTCAAAGCAGCCGATATCAACAAGTCTTTCAACCTGGCTGCGTCTGACAAGCTCGTCAAGCCCCGAGGCATGAACGGTTACGATGAAACTTATCCCGCTGTTTGCGCCCTGAGCGATTGCGGATATCTCGCTTTCCGTTGCAACTTCATCGCAGGCAATTACCTGAGGAGACATCGTTTTAACAGCCGTAAGTATGGCGCTGTTTTTCGGATAACCCGTCAGCACATCGGTATTGATTCCAACATCATTTTGCGCAATCCCGTTTTTCATTGCGGCAAGCTCACCGCGTTCATCAATGGCGCACACCTTAAGGCTTTCGCTGTTTTCTAAGCCGGAAAGCTGTCTGATTAAATCACGCAAAACCGTTGTTTTTCCGCTTGATGGCGGGCCGGCAATTATTAATCCCTTAAATTTTTCCGGACCGACTCTTTTCAAAATTCCGTCTGCACAACCTCTGATCTCACGCGCCACTCTGATGTTGAGCGAGGAAACGTCCCTGACTGTTGACACTCTGCCGTCTGCAGAACAAACGGCAGTACCCGTGAGACCAACCCTGTGTCCGCCGTGTGTTGTAATGAAACCGTCTGCAATGCTGTTTTGAAACGAGTGCGCTGAAAACTCACAAAGGCGGTTAAAAGAATCCATTAGCTCCTCTCTTTTGCAAATCAAGGCATCCTCCGCCCTTTTGACTGCCTTTGAATCAAAGGAAAGCAAAAAGCTTTTTCCCGAAACCGTCAGCATTACAGGCTGTTCATTTCTCAGCCTGATTTCAGACGTTTTGCTTTTCACCTCAAGGTCGACAGCCAAAAGAGCCTTTTTCAGCCTTTGGGAAACAAAAGCGATCGATGAATCAAAGCGTTCCATTTTTTCACCCTCCTTTTTAAGTTTGCTAATAGATATGTGTACAAGTTCCCTCTTAGAACGGACAAGGCTGATTTTTAACAAACTTCTTGAACTATTGAAAAAAATATAGTATTATATTCAGGACTTAGGCAATAATCGCTCTTGCTTTGAATGAAAGCAAAGAGATAACTGCCAAATCATTCGGAAAGAAGGCTAATAATGAGCAAGAAGAAAAACAATTTCTTTTTTGACAACCGTTATCTTTTCATCTCTTTCGGGGCTACCGCAGGATTGATGTTAATCGTTTATCTTTGCACTCAAGTTTTCCCGTTCGGAGACAACACGGTTCTGAGGATGGATCTCTATCACCAGTACGGTCCTCTGTTCAGTGAGCTGTATGACAGGATTTTCAGCGGTTCGTCAATGAATTATTCATGGGTAAGCGGCCTCGGAAGCTGCTTCCTCGGAAACTATTTTAACTATCTTTCAAGCCCTATCGGCGCCATTGTCGTTTTCTTCGGACATTCCCACGTTCCGGAGGCCATTGCCGCAATGGTTCTTATCAAAGCTGCTCTCTCTTCGGCAACCTTTGCATATTACATCAAAAAGTCACTTCATAACCAGTCACCCGCAACGGTTGCGTTCGGAATTCTTTACTCATTCTGCGCGTATATGCTTGCTTATTACTGGAACATTATGTGGCTTGATGCAATGGTTCTTCTTCCCCTCATTCTTCTCGGCATTGAAAGAATACTTGACCACGGAAAAATCGGGCTGTATACCGGTGCTCTTGCACTTTCCCTGTTTTCAAATTACTATATGTCATATATGCTCTGTCTTTTTTCCGTCATATACTTCTTCTATTACTGCATTATCAATTCGACAGGCAGCAAGGTAATAAGCAAGGAATATCATGAAAAGCATCCCAAGGGTCTTTTCAGAAAGCTTCGCAACAGCAGATTCTTCCACGGCGGAGTTCTTTTTGCGGCCGCTTCGCTGCTTGCCGCCGGACTTATGGCCTTTGCTCTCATTCCGACATATAAAATTCTTCAAAGCTGCTCTGCAACTTCCGGCACGTTCCCGAGCGATATTAAAACATATTTCACATTTTTTGATTTCTTTGCAAACCATTTTGGCAGCCTTTCAACAACAATCAGAAGCAGCGGAGATGATGTTCTTCCGAACGTCTACTGCGGTGTTGTTACAATGATACTTGCGATTTTGTACTTCTTCACAAAGTCGATTTCAAAAAAAGAAAAGCTTGCAACAATCGCTCTTCTCACTGTTTTCTATATCTCCTTTAACTTCAACTTTCTCAATTATATCTGGCACGGAATGCACTTTCCGAACGATCTTCCCTATCGTTTTTCATTCATGTATTCCTTCATACTGCTTGTTATGGCATATAAGACTTTTCTGCGGCTTAAAGAGATTTCATCGCGGCAAATCGGTCTTGTCGGTGCGCTTCTTGTTCTTTTTGTTGCCATCGTTGAAAAAGTCAAATCCAAGAATGTCGGTGACGGAACGGTTTATCTCACCTTGATATTCATTGTTTTCTATGTTCTTCTTCTCACCGTTTTGAAGGACAAGCGCTTTTTTGTCGGCTCTCTTGCCGTTCTGCTTTGCATCTGCGTTTGCAGCGAGGTTATCATTTGCGACACAAGCTCCTTCCCGAACACAATCACAAAATCCTCTTACGAGGACGATTATGACGATTTCAGAAAAGTTAAAGATTCCATTGACGCAACGGAAAAAGACAAGTTTTACCGAATGGAGCTGACTTATCTCAGAACACGAATGGACAACTGCTGGTTCGGCTATAACGGCGTTTCGGTCTTTTCGTCAATGGCATATGAAAAGCTTGCAAAGCTTGAGGATCACCTCGGCCTAATGAGCAACCGCATCAACAGCTATACCTATGACGCGCAGACGCCCGTTTACAACATGATGCACGCGCTCAAATATGTTGTTAACAACACAACTCCCGATGCTCTCTCAAGCAAATATTATAAAAAGCTTTCATCAGTGGACAAGTTCACCGCATATCAGAATAATTACTACCTTCCGCTTGCTTTCTGCGTAAACAGCGCTGTTGAGCAATGGAATATTCAGCCGGATCTTACAAATCCCGATCCGTTTGAAGTTCAAAACGACTTCTTCAAAAAAGCAACCGGAGAAAAAAGTGATGTCTTTATCGGTGTTCCGTTTGAGTCTGTCAATTACACAAATGTTGACCCGTTCACGGAGAGTCTTGAGCAAAACGATTTCCAATTCAACAAAACCGAAAATGACACTGACGCAAGTGCAACTTTCCACGTTTCCGCAAAAGAAGCCGGAAATTACTATATTTACTATTACGTTGACGGCGGCGATTCAAAGGATATCTCGGTAATAGCTCCTTGCGGAACCTTCACCTCGTCAGCAAGTCAGGACTGCCTTTTTGATATCGGAACGGTTGCAAAAGACCAAAACATCACTATCACGGTTCCGTTTGAAAAGGATAGCGGCAGCTTAAAACTTTATGTTTACAGAATTGATGACGCTGTTTTTGAACGCGGTTATAAAAAGCTTGCGCAAAACACAATGGAAATCACCTCCTTTGAAGACACAAATATCAGCGGAACCTTCACCGCGGCTGAAGACTGTCTGCTTTACACATCAATTCCTTATGACAAGGGCTGGTCAGTAACCGTTGACGGAGAAGAAGTTGCAAAAAGCAATATAATTGCCATCGGAGATGCTCTTATAGGCATAAGAGTAAACAAGGGTGAACACAAAATCAGCTTTTCATATGAGCCCATTGGTCTCAAGGCCGGAATCATGATTTCAGCTTTCTTTGCCGCTCTTGTGCTTCTTCTTCTCATAATCAACCTTATGAAGAAGAAATTCAGCAAGAAGAAGCCGAAAAAGCCTGTATATGCTGCAGTCAATACCGATGTTGACAATTGCGTATATTACGGTGACGGTGAGCAGCCGACTTCACCGGCTTCTGAAACGCCACAGTTGCCCGCTGAAACGCCCATTGAAACCGTTGAGCTTCCGGTTTTGAAGCAAACAGAAACAAAGCATCACACGCCGGAAAGAGAAGTATTTTCACCTGACGGCTATAAACGTGACGTTCACAGAGAGGTTTTTGTCCCAACCGAAAAGCCGACTCCGATTGAATCCGTCACCGCCAAGGAATGGAAGGAAATTTTCGGCGAAAGGAATTAACACAAACACACCCCACCGCAAAATCATTGCGGTGGGGTGTATTATAAAAAAAATGAGGTGACCGGTTTGAAGCTTATAATTATCAGGCACGGCGATCCGGATTATGCCTTGGACTCGCTGACCAAAAAAGGAAAAAGAGAAGCCTCCTTGCTGTGTGAAAGAATGGAGCGGCTTAATCCCGACTTTATCTATTCATCACCGCTTGGACGTGCAAAGAAAACGGCAAAAATTGCCTGCGACTCATTAAAAAAAGACATTGTTGTTTTACCATGGCTCAGAGAATTTGAGGGAAGAATCGGTTCCGGCATTTCAAAGGATATCTGCTGGGACAGGCTGCCCGAAGATTGGACTGCGTTTGACGGACTCTACTCCGACAAATGGTATGACTGCGCAATGATGAAAAACACCAATGTCCGTGAGGAATATGAAAAGGTTGCGCACGGTCTTGACGAGCTGCTTTCAAAACACGGCTATGAGCACAACGGCAGGCTTTTCAATGTCAAAAGGCCGAATCATGACACGATAGTATTATTCTGTCATTTTGCTGTTGAATGCGTTATTCTTTCCCACCTCATTTCGGTCAGCCCAATGCCTCTTTGGCATAACTTTGCCGCGCTGCCAACATCCGTCACAACGGTTGTTACCGAAGAGAGAAGGAAAGGAATCGCTGTTTTCAGAGTTCTTTCGTTCGGAGACATAAGTCATTTGTATAAGGGAAACGAGGAGCCATCTTTTGCCTGCCGGTTCTGCGAATGCTTTGATGACGATACACGGCACGATTAACAGTAATAAACACATTTCGGTGTTGAAAATGATTGACAAGAAAAGCTGAAAAGAATATAATCATTATGTCTGATATATACAGATGCGCAGTAGCCGCAATTTGATCTCTGTTTGATGGTTACTGAGTAATTCAGAGAGGAGAAAACAAATGAATTCAGAATACTCAGCACTTTTTACTCCTTGGAAAATTGGTAATGTTGAAATCAAAAACCGTATCGTTCTTTGCCCCATGGGCGGAACATCGCTTTTCGGTTGGATGGAACCTAACCACTTTGATAAGGAATCCGCAAATTTCTTCCTTGAAAGAGCAAAAAACAATGTCGGCCTCATCATTCCGGGCATTGCTCCGCTGAAAGACACCATTGGAAATCGCTGGCTCTATCAGAACAAAAAAATGTTCAAAGAACTCAAGGTGTTCATGGATGAACTTCACAAGACCGGCGCAAAGCTTTTTGTTCAGCTCACCGCCGGATTCGGACGTTCTTTTGCCATTACCGACCCGCTTGCAAAGCTTTATAACACTCCGCTGCGCACACTTATGAAGCCGGTTCTTGACCTTAGTTATCTTTGCGCAAGTCCGAGCGAGCTTCCCTCGCGCTGGGCAGAGAATGTCACCTGCCGTGCACTCACAAAAAAAGAGATTGATGAAATGGTTGAGGCTTTTGCAAAAACCGCAGCGCTGTGCAAAGAAGCCGGTGTTGACGGCGTTGAAATCCATGCCGTTCACGAGGGTTATCTCATTGACCAGTTCACAATGAAGTACACAAATAAGCGTACCGATGAATACGGCGGCTCTTTTGAAAACCGTTACCGTTTCCCGGTTGAAATTGTCAAGCGCGTTAAGGCTGTCTGCGGAAAAGACTTCCCCGTTTCGCTGCGCTATTCCGTGCTTTCAAAAACAAAGGACTTTTGCTATGGCGCTCTTCCTGGTGAGGAAGGCTACACAGAAGTTGGCCGTGATATGGAAGAGAGTGAAAAGGCTGCGAAGTATCTTCAGGATGCCGGCTATGATATGCTCAACGCCGACAACGGCACCTATGACGCCTGGTATTGGGCTCATCCGCCGGCGTATATGCCGCAGAACTGCAACCTTGATGATGTTGCACATATTCGCAAATTTGTTGATATTCCGGTTGTCTGCGCGGGCAGAATGGAACCGGACGTTGCCGCAAAAGCAATTTCCGAGGGCAAAATTGATGCAATGGGCGTTGCCCGCCAGTTCCTTGCCGATCCCGAATGGATAACCAAGCTCATGAACAACAAGCTTGAGGATATCCTTCCCTGCATCTGCTGCCACAACGGCTGCTTCAACATGGCTCATTACAAAGGCCATGCGAATGACCAGGACTTCAGCGATTCGGCTCACATGGCTCGCTGCGCTCTCAATCCGCAGACCATGCAGAGCAAAAAGTATAAAATCGTCAAAGCGGCAAAGAGCAAAAACATCGCCGTTATCGGCGGCGGTATCGGCGGAATGGAAGCCGCAAGAGTTCTTGCAATGCGCGGCCACAAGGTCACAATCTATGAAAAGAGCGACAAGCTCGGCGGTATTTTCATTGCCGCTGCCGCTCCGTCCTATAAAGAAAAGGACAGAGCTCTTATTGAATGGTACAAACGCGAAATTGCAAAGCTTCCAATCACCGTAAAGCTCGACACAGAAGTCAAGGATATCAATTCTCTCGGTGCCGATGAGGTTATCATTGCAACCGGCTCAAAGGCGCGCAAAATTTCCGTTAAGGGCGCAGAACTTGCAATGGACGCAACAGAGTTCCTGCTCGGTGAAAAAGCTGTTGGAGACACCGTTGTCATTGTTGGCGGCGGACTCACCGGCTGCGAAATTGCCTATGATCTTTACCTCCACGGAAAGAAACCGATTATTGTTGAAATGAAGGATGATCTTGTTGCCGTCAAAGGCGTATGCCTTGCAAACTCAAGCTTCCTTCGTGACTTCTTCAAGACCAACAAGGTTCCCGTTTATCTTGAAACAAAGCTCGGTGAAGTTCTTCCCGATGGAATTATGGCAACGGACAAAAGCGGCAAAAGCTTTAAAATTGAAGCGGACAGCGTTATCCTCTCTGTTGGATATATTCCGACTCCGCTCGCCGTTGAGGGCAAGAATGTTCATGTGATCGGCGATGCTGAAAAGATCGGAAATCTGCGCACTGTTATCTGGGGCGCCTGGGATGTTGCAATGAAGCTTTAAGGGGCGTTGCGTTTGGAAGCATTTGAAGAAAAAGTTATAACATCGCTTTTTGCGCTCCGGGATATCAAGTATAAAGAATTTGATCAAAAGCTCATTCCGACCGTTGACCGGTCAACAATCATCGGAGTCAGAAAGCCTGCTTTGCGAAAGCTTTCAAAAGCTCTTTTCAAAGAAGGCGGGTATGAAGAATTTCTTTCCTCTCTGCCGCACAGATATCATGAGGAAAACTTTGTTCACGCAATGCTCATCGAACAAATCAAGGACTTTTCCTGCGCAATATCCGAAACCGAAAAGTTCTTGCCGCATATTACAAATTGGGCAGTCTGTGACAGCTTTTCTCCGAAATGTTTCAAAAACAACAAGCCTTTACTGCTTGAAAAAATCAGGCTGTGGCTCACCGATGGTCATATTTACACCGTGCGGTTTGCAATCGGGATGCTTATGACCCATTTTCTTGACGAGGGTTTTTCCGATGAATACCTCCGACTTGTTGCTGATGTTAAAAGCGATGAATACTATGTCATGATGATGCAGGCATGGTTTTTTGCAACAGCACTTGCAAAACAGTATGATGAAACCGTGCTTTTGCTTGAAGACAGCATTCTTCCTGTTCGGGTTCACAACAAAACCATTCAGAAAGCTGTTGAAAGCTACCGCATTTCTGACGAAAGAAAGCAGTATTTAAAAACGCTGAAACGTAAATAAAAAATAACAACGCGAATTTAACCGCCGTGCAGACCTGCTGCTCGGCGGTTATTTGCATAACAAAAGAATTCATTCCGATTAGTCTCAGAAAAACGGCTTCCATTTTGTTTTCTGTATATCAAGCCATTCGTTGTACATAAATTATTCTCAACTGTTCGCTATAATTCTTAATATAGGAGCAGAGCAGTATAAGGAGAAATATGAATTAATGAAGAAAACATTGAAAAATTTTATTGCCGTTGTTCTTTGTGTTTTAATGCTTATGCCGTTAAGTTTTGCATTCACGGCAAGCAATGAAATTATAATCGAAAAGAATGTTCCGCAGGTCAATGTTGTCGGGCTATTCGGAACAACCGTCTATGAGGACACTGATGACGTTAAGTCTGACACAAGATGGCCGATTTCCGATGGACGCTTCCTTGACCTTATTAAGAACGAAAAGGATTTTTTGATTGAATCCATTCTCACGTTAGATGGAGATTCACTCGAAAGCAGATTGATTCCAAAGCTTAAAAAGCTTTTTGAGCCGTATGCGCTTGATTCATCCGGCGAGCTGAAAAACAAAACGGGGATTGATTTTGACTGGCCGGATAAAAGTGAGATTAAAAAAGACAGCTGCATTGATTTTTATTATGACTGGCGTCTTGATCCCTTTGCAACAGCTGATGAACTTAACCGCTTTATTGATTATGTTATTGAAACAAGCGGATGCAAGAAGGCTGCGCTTTCAGCCCACTCATGCGGCGGAGTAATTACAAACGCCTATCTTTCAAAATACGGCAGCGAAAAACAGCAAAGTATCTTTCTTGTTTCCTCGGCCGGCCAAGGAACAACTTTTCTTGGCGAACTTATGAGCGGCAATTTTACTCTTAAGGGAGATTCGATTGAAGGCTTTTTGAAATATCTTTTCACGGATTCCGAATATGAAAATCTGAAGGCAGTGGCGTTTTCAATCATTAACCGAACCGGCATTGCAGATGGACTTCTTAATCTCAGCGATTCCGCTTTTTCAAAAGCGCATGACAGTCTGCTCAACGAATTTTTGATTCCGATTCTCGGAACATGGCCAACAATCTGGGCAATGACTCCGGACGAATACATTGATTCGGCAAAGAATTATGTTTTTGACAAAATTTTTAAAGATGACGGAAACGATTACAGCAAATTGATTGAAAAAATTGAAAACTATCAAGTTTCTGTCAGAGAGAAAAGGAAAGAAATTCTTCTTGATGCAGACAAGAACTGTAATCTCGGCGTCTTTTCATGCTACGGCTACAGTTCCATTCCCGTCAGCTCATCATGGTATTCCATGACGGACGGCGTTGTTGACACAAAGTACACCTCACTCGGCGCAACAACGACTAAATACGGAAAAGCCCTCAGCGACAGCCGTCTTGACTCAGCCGACCCGGAGAGCATTTCTCCGGACAAAACCATTGACGCTTCAACCTGCCTTTTTCCAAAGCAGACATGGTTTGTTAAAACTATCATCACAAACAGTTTCATGAAGACCTTTATGAACTTATGGATACGGTTCTTTATTCAAAAGAGCAAGTAACAGTTGCTACATACGAAAAATATCCACAGCTTTTACGTTTTGATAAAATAAGCGGAATCATTCCGGATATTCGCAAAACAACGTCTGCCGACGAAAAGCGGGATTCGTTTTTTGACGCTATTGCTGAATTCTTTGAGCTTATGGCAAAATGGTTCCGTAAAATTTTTAAAATATACCCGTTCTTTTTATATAAGCATTGCTGCGCTGCGGTTTTCTCCTCTTTCCCGGTGCATCCGTGCTTTTATATTACAATTTCGAGTTTAATGGAAATATTCGGACTTTTTTAGTAAAAAATATTGACAATTTTTTGGATAAATTGTAGAATACATATAAATAGACAGATGTATAATTGGTCGCAGCGCGTTATCGTGCCGTTTTTAATGTGCCGTTACTGATTGTGCAAAGATTTTAACGTGCCTGTTCTTTCAGATACAAAAAACAAAGGGGAAGTTTTATATGAACAAGAAAGTTTTCAGTTTAATCCTAGCGGTTATAATGCTGGTCACCGCAATGCCGATGGCCGCTTTTGCCACAGACGAAACATTGCCGGTTGTTATTGACTCCGGTTACTCGGGATCACAAATTTTTCTTTTTAATGATGACGGAAGCATCAAAAGCAAGCTTTGGGGGCTTGATACTGGCGGAATTTTTTCAAACGCGCTCAAAGACATTCCCGAGCTGACCGCTGCAAACATTGAACTTTTTGCAAAAAGAGATTCGGCACGTCTCTATAAGCAAATCAGCAAAGCAGTCAACAATGCTATCGAAGAACTGAAGCGCAACCCGGACGGAACCAACAAGTATAACACCGGAACATGGCCCACTAAGCCGGAAGAAAGCAACATGAAGTATATCTATGAAAACATGGATAAAGTCGAATATCTTGAAGGCACAATCCATGAAAAAAGATATACCCCGATTCTTTGCGAAAAAGTCGGTGCAGATAAGGTCTTTCAGTTTTCGGTCGACTGGCGTCAGGAAATAATTCTCTGCGCCCGTGATCTTGGCGTATACATCAAATCAGTCCTTGATTATACCGGTGCAAAAAAAGTTAATGTTTTCAGCGAAAGCCACGGCGGCCAAACAACCGGAACATATCTTGCCCTCTGTTCAATCGTTGACAAGGGAGGAGAAAATGCACAGAAGCTTGCCTCACTCCTCGATATTGCGGCAAGTGAGCTTAAGTCTGTTTTCAACCTTGATTATGTTAACAACGCGGTTCTGAATTCACCCGCAATCGGCGGTGTTCAGATGGCTTATGACATTATTTCCGGAAAAACACAACTTGATATTTCCAGAATCATTGAGTTTTATGAATATTGTAACAACCCGCTTTATGAATATTTCGGCGGTGATGAGTATATCTGGGAATCGGAATATGAGTGGCTGCTTGCATTCGCGAAGCTCGACAACGCCAATAATTTTATCAATAAAATTGCCCAGCGCGATGACATAATGTATCCTGTTATTTTCTCGTTCGCAAGCCTCATTGATTTTATTGACTGCGACCATTACGATGAAATCAAAAAAGAAAAATTCGGTACGCCCGAAAAGCAAAAAGAATATGCAAAAGTTCTTGAAAGAACCGATTATTCGCATTATGTTGTAATACCTAGCCTTGATGAATATCTTACATACGCAAAAAATCATGGCGTTAATGTCAGCATTATATGTGGAACAGATATTACTCCGGCAACCGGTTCGACCGTTAACAGCGACTGCCTTGTTGCAACAAATACAGCTTCCGGCGCAAAGGTTACTGACTACGGCTACCGTTTTTCAGACGGCTATTCAACCGATATTAAAAGCGAAGACGTCAACTGCAAGAACACAGCGCACAACCACGTTGCTCCGGCTATGAACATTGATGCCTCATATGGCTATCTTCCGGACAACACCTGGTATATTGAAGGTCAGTTCCACGCGCAATATGCATATGATAACTATGCCCTTCCGCTCACCAACAAGCTTCTTCTCACGAATGACCTCAAAGACGTTTACAGCGACCCGGACTTTCCGCAGTTTGAAACAACTTATAACGCAAAATGCGGCGTACATGCAAAGTTTGACTCCTCGGTATCCGGAAGAGCCTCAGCAAAAGACACCGCACTTGTTATTGAAAACCTTTCAAAGAAGAGCGGAATCGAACTTGTTTCGATTAAAGTTGACGGAATTGATGCGTCATTCAATGGAGTAAGCGGCAAAAAGCTCAATGTTGGTGAAAAGGTCAGCATTCCCCTTTCGTCTCCGATCAGCGCAAAGGGAAGAACAAACTTCACCGTCACCATCTATTATCTTGAAAACAACTCTCTTTTCTCCATTGACTCAAGAAAATTCAATTTCACGGTCGAAAGCAATGACAATGCAGAGTTTGATTCTTCAAAACCGCTTACAAAAGCAAAAGTGAGCCCGGTATATATTACCGGTACAGATTTTTCCGAGACCCTTTCAAACTATAGCTTTGCTATTCAGATGAAGGCCATGATTCTTTCGGTTGTTCATGTTTTCTCACTGATTGTTTCAATGATTAAAAAAGCCGCTGCAAAGTAAGCAAAAAATAAAATCCGCTATGTTCCGATTCACTGGACATGGCGGATCTTTTTGTTGACTGCAACAGTATTTATTACGTTGACATCTCCTTTTGTTACACCGTTTTCATTGAATGAATCAACGGCGTAATAGCATGTTGAATCGCAAGGAAAGTCAAGGCACAGGCTGTCTGAGTTATAAACGGACTCGCTGTTCTGCAACCGACTCGGGTCGGAACCGAAGCGAATTTTATATCCAATGGCGGTGCTGACCTTGTTCCAACAGATTGTTGCCTGAGTATTTGATGACTTAAAAGCAAAAGGATTTTCAACTTTTTGCGGAACATTTCCGTTTCCAAAGCCGAACACCCTGAAATCATTGAGTGAAAAACATCCGGGAACATCAGAAACAAACTCAAGTTTTAAAAATCTGAACCGCTTTCCGCCTTCAAAAGCAATCATGTCATCCATCATGCTTTTTTCTGATGAAAGTTCAAACAGAGCATCATAACTCTTTCCGTCAGCACTTCCGTAAAGAACGCAGGAGGCGGAAAAATTGACACCAACATTAACGGCATGAACGGATTTAAGCGTTCCAAGATCAATCCGAAACCACTCCCCCGCACGACCGCTTTCGGCAGACCAGAAAGTTTTGCTGTTTTCATCAACGGCACAACGCGGCTCATGGTTTTCTTGATATGTTGATGCGGTTGCAAACTTGTTGTATGACAAAAGCATATACTCAGCGCTGCGCAGCGGAAACTGTCTAATATTATTCATTTTGCACCTCCTCGTTTCGTTCACATTGCATTAATAATTATATGTTAATTTCCTAATACTTTCAACAATATAATCGGAAATTTAATATTTTTAAAAGTTTTTAAATATTTCTTGACATCTAAGCTTTAATAATATACAATGTTTTTGTTTTGTGTATTATTACTACCTTATGCTTTTGCATATTAAAAAAATTCACAAGTAAACACTGATTTGGCAGTTGCTTTGCATCGCTTTCTGCCGGGTCTGTACATTAAAAGAACGGAGATGGGTCTATTTATGAAAAAAAGAATTCTCAGCTTTATTCTTGCGGTGGTAATGGTTTTTACAGCCGCTCCTCTTGCCGCCTTTGCGGCTGATGAAGCGTATCCGGTTATCATCGACTCGGGATACATGACCTCACAGATATTTTTGTTTGATGATAACGGAAATATCCAAAAGAGAGTTTGGTATCTTGAAATAATTCCGGATATTATCAAAGAACTTATAAGACAGACTCCCGGTGTTCTCAATGGCGCTTTTGATTATCTCACAAAGGACGATATGACAAACCTCGGCGAGGAGTTTGCAGTATCTGTCACCAACATTCTGCGATACTTGAAGCGCAACCCGGACGGAACGCCCATTTATAATACAGGCGTATGGCCGACAAAGCCGGAAGAAAGCAACATGAAATATATTTATGATAATATGGTCACCACCAGATATTTGCTCGGAACCATTCACGAGGAAAGATATGCTCCGTTGCTTTGCAAAAAAATCGGGGCTGAAAATGTCTTTCAATTTTCTGTTGACTGGCGTCAGGAAATTATCAACTGTGCGCTTGACCTCGGAAAATACATAAAATCGGTTCTTGATTACACCGGTGCAAAAAAAGTCAACATATTCAGTGAAAGTCACGGCGGTCAAACAACAGGAACATATATATCGCTTTGCTCCATTGTTGACAAAGGCGGGAAAACAGCTGAAGAGCTTGCTGCTCTTCTCGGATTATCAACTGATGAACTCAAAACATATTTTAATCTTGACTATATCAACAACGCCGTTCTCAACTCACCGGCGATTGGCGGTGTTCAAATTGCATATGACTTCCTTTCAAACACAACACACCTCAATCTTCCAACGATTGTTAAGTTTGCTCAAGCTGCACTTAATCCGCTTTTCTTTGTTGGCGGAGGTGACAAATATATTTCTGAAACCGAGTTTGAATGGTTCCTCGGCTTTTTAAAGCTTGACAGAATCAGCAAACTTGTCAATCGCACCTTTCAGACCGAAAGAATGCTTGCGACAGTTCTTTCTTTCGGAAGCATATGGGACTTTGTTGATGCGGAGCATTATGACGAAATCAAAGCAATGCACATCAACACGCCCGAAAAGAAAGCCGCATATGCGCCAATGCTCAAGAAAACAGATTTTGCGCATTACACAATTATGCCGAACCTCAATGAGTATCTAACTTATGCAAGAAACAAAGGCGTAAATGTGAACATCGTCTGCGGAACCGACACACCTTCAGGCTCAGGCGCACTTGTTAACAGTGACTGTCTTGTTGCAACAAAAACGGCATCCGGAGCAAAGGTTACAAAATATGGTTACCGCTTTTCAAACGGATACACAACCAACCTTTCTGATGGCGGTGTTACCTGCAAAAACAAAGACCACAACCATGTTTCACCCTCAATGAATATTGACGCAGCGTACGGATATATTCCGGATAACACATGGTTTATTGAGAATCAATTCCACGCGCAATATGCATATGACGAATATGCACTTGCGCTCACAGACAAGCTTTTGCTTACGGATGATCTCAAAACAGTTTACACAGATCCGGCATTCCCACAGTTTGAAGTAACATATAACGCAAAATTCAGTGTTCACGCTGCGTTTGATAAGTCAGTATATGGCAGAGTCTCTTCCGGCGACACAGCATTGGTAATTGAGAATCTTTCAAAAAAAAGCGACATTGAGCTCGTTTCGATAAGAGTTGAAGGCATTGACGCTTCATTTGATGATGTTAAGGGAAAAACCATTCCAAAGGGCGGAAAAATTTCTGTTCCTCTCAAAGCACCGATTACCGAAAAAGCAATGACGAATTTCACCGTAACAGTCTATTATCTTGACATGAACTCTGCCTTTGCAATCGGTATGCGCAGATTTAACTTCACCTGTGTCGGCGGAGAGGCCGCTCAGTTTGACGCTTCAAAACCGCTCACAGAAGCCGCCGTTGCACCGATTTACGTTACGGCAAGTGATGCAAAAAATATGCTGAGCAATTTTGACAAGGGTACACAATTAAAGGCTTTTGCGCTTATAGTTAAGCGTATTATAAAGCTCATGACTCTTTCTCTTGTGAATTTAGATGTTTAAAACTTAAATCAAACAACAGCGGCAGCCGGAAAAAGCTGTCGCTGTTGTTTATATCTGATTTAAAACTGTTAATCAGTTGCTACCGCTGTTAAAGAAGGCTCGGTAAGAGCGGTGCTTTTAGAATTATTCATATTGTTCTTTTTCTCTTTCCGAACACGCTTCTCATGCTTTTTTAAAGCCTTTGCAAGTTCAAGATCGAACTTTTCAACAGAATCGAACCAGCCTTGGTAACCGAAGTCATTCCTTTTATCTGTAAATTTTCCGCTTGCAGCAAGATAGTTACCGAGATAAGTGGTTGTTTTTAATGCACCGAAATAATTCATATGGTCACCCTTATCATAGGTGTCGGTTTTCCAGTTGATTGGAATTTCCTTCTTCAAAAGGTTCATATCAATATATTCAACGCCGATATCCTTTGCAAGCTTTGCGATACCGTTGTGCTTTTTATAATTATAGTTTTGTGTACTCGGAATACTCAGGAACACAAGCTCGGCGCCTTTGCTCTCACAAAAAAGTTTGATTCGCTTAATATATTCTGCGTTTTTTTCCGGAATTGACTGAACCTCATTCGTATAACTCATATATCCTTTTGTTTTTCCGGGCTTTGATTTAACGCTTAGACGGTAACCTTTGTTATCAACAGTATAGGAATAGTGCGAACCGGAAAAAAGGTTATCAAAGCTAAAATGGTTGAATCTGAGATATTTTACCCTCGTATGATAGCGAAAGAACGGAACAAGCTGTTCGGCTCTGTTAACAAGAACATCGGAAACAGTAAACTCTCTGAAAAAACTGTTTGTTTCAATGAACACATATTTGGGCTTTTGATTGCTCAATGCCTTTTCAAGCAGTTCGAGCGAATAATAAAGGCGCTGGGACGGAGTTGAGCAAACGTAGCCTGTTATTCCATGCTCCTTCCAAATTTTCAGCGGCATAATTGCACGGTAAGACTCGCTGTCACCAACAAAGACCGCATCAATAGTATCTTTCGGTTCGCTGATAATTCCGACAGCCGAATAATCCTTCATTCCGTCCTCTTTTGAGTTACCCTTAGGCTCAACAAGAGCCGACCCAACAACGAGCGAACCTACAATGAGGGAACCAAAAAGCAAACTGCAAACAATTTTTTTGATAATACTTTTCATCCGCAGCCTCCTTTAGAAATTAGCATATATCGGATCAACAGGAATATAGTCCGGACCATATGCGCCGAAAACAAGAATGAACATGACCATTATATAAAGAAGAATTATGCGCAGAACAACATTCTTTTTTTGAAGCGATTCACGAACATTGACACCCTTCTCATTAAGCAAACTGATAATGAAAACAAAAAGAAGAGCAACGCCGAGCAAGGCTATTCCGCCATAGTTGATTTTAAAAGTTGAGCCAAGAAACTCACTTACTGTTGGAAATGTGAAATCCGTCACAGCCTTTTTGACCATTCCGAATCCGTCCGAAAGAGTCTCAGCGCGGAAAAACAGTTCTCCGATAACAACAAAACAAGTTGTTCTGATAATTTGAATGACACGGTATCCAAACCATTCGGGATTAATGTGCAGCTTTTTGTTGACGGCGGCAACAAGCGGCGCAACCATACTTCCGAAAAGTATCAGCACAAAATGATACATCCCAAAGAAAATATATGTCCATCCTGCTCCGTGCCACAGGCCGTTGCAAAGCCAAACGCAAAACAGGGCAATACTTCCGGCAAGCAGAGGGCCGAAATGATTTCCGAGCTTTTTGCGCGCCGAGGAAGTCAGCTTTTTCATAGGCTTTGACATTGTTACAGGATAAAAAATGTAATCTCTGAACCATGCACCAAGGGTAATGTGCCAACGCTGCCAAAACTCGGAAATTGTTTTTGAAAAGAACGGACGGCGGAAGTTTTCCGGCATCTCAACTCCAAAAATCTGCGCGGCACCCATAACCGCATCCATTGCACCAGAGAAGTCGGCATACAGCTGAATTGTATAAAAAACAGCGGCAATGATAACCGTTCCTCCGGGATAGTCATTATAGTTTTTGAACATCTCCTTAACCGGAGCGTTGAGCCTGTCTGCAATAACAATTTTTTTAAAAAGGCCATATGCAAAGCGCTCAAGACCGAGCACGAGATTTTCATATTTAATTCTTTCAACATTCCACAGCTTCATGGCCGTCTGCTCATAGCGGCATATCGGGCCTTCAACTATCTGCGGAAAGAAAGACATGAAAAGGCCGAGACGAAAAACATTTTCGTCAGCCTTTGTTGTTCCTCTGTATACATCAAATACATATGAAAACGCCTGGAGCGAGAAGAATGAAATTCCTATCGGTTGCAGATAAGACGGGATTTCAAACCTGAATGACAAGCCAAAAAAACCAAATACCGAGTTGATGTTTCCCGCAAAGAACGGAGAATATTTGAGAACCAGCAAAACGCCAATATGTATCAAAGCGGCAAGGAAAAGCACCCGGCGGCTTTTTGAAACATATTGCTTTTTAATTTCTTTGCGGTTTTCTCTCTCGCAGGCCTTGACCGCGGCGGACTTCTGGGTGTTAATCCTGTCAAGCCACAGGCCAAAATAATGAATTGAAAGTATTGAAAGAAAGAGATATATAACAAGATTGCCGCTGATTAGCCAATAAAATATAATGCTTGCAATCAAAAGGAAATACTTTTTAGCTTTCCGGGGAACAACGCTATACAAGATAAGGCTTACCGGAAAAAATATCATGAGATATGCCGCCGATGAGAACGAGGTCATTTCTCCGAGAGTTCCGGCAAGAAGAAAGTCAGTAAACTTCATAAAGTAACAACCGGGCGGCGCATATACACGTTGCGCCGCCGCCTTTCCTTGGTTTTAGTCCTCGTCCTGAAGACGTTCAATCATTTTCATCATGGCTTTCGCCGAATTGAAGTTTGCCGGAATGATATCAACGGCGGGAATTGTGATGTCAAACTCGTCCTCAATTTCAGCAACAAGTGAGATAATCGAAAGCGAGCTGAGGATGTGACCATCGATGAGATTTTCAGCAGTTGCATAATCAACATCCGGCTGAATGTCG
>DJPI01000052.1 GCA_002438505.1 Ruminococcaceae bacterium UBA6416
CGCTGAAAGATTGTGTTAACCTGACGCTTGTGCGGCGGAAGATTGTTGATTTCCTTGCCCTCAAACATGACGCTGCCGCTGTCCGCCTCAAGAAAGCCGGCGATAATGCGCAGCATTGTTGTTTTTCCGCAGCCGGACGGCCCAAGGAAGGTTATGAACTCCTTATCATTGATGTCAAGCTCAATGTTGTCAAGGATAACCTCACCGTCAAATGTTTTTGAAATTCCTTTGAGTGAGATGATTGTGTTGTTTTCCATTACGATACAGACCCCTTTCCCTGCATAGCGCAAAATTTTGCCCCATGCGCGCTCGAATTGTTTTTTCATGAACCTTTTGAAAAAAATAAAACCGCCGTGAGAACTTCCGCCTGACGGACGTGTTCCCTCGTCGGTTACCACGGGTATATTAAGCGGCGCGGCATTGCGCCTACAAAACATACGGTGAACTTCAAAAGTGAATTCATCTTTCATACTATAATTGAAAACGCGCCAAAAGTCAACAGTTTTCAAAATATTTTTGAACTTTTGCCGGATAAAGTCGAAACCTCCAAACAAAAGGGAGGTTTCGACTTGCTTTGCTTATTTATTTTTCTTCTTTTTAAGTTTAACCACAACGGCAATCACTGCGCCTGCGGCCAAAACGGTGGCAAGCGCTATTACCACAGATGTAATATTAAAGGACGAGGCACCCTCCTGCCCTTTTCCGGCTGCTATATTTTTGCTGCTCAGGCTGATTTTCATTGCCGGGCGGATTCCTCCCGTATCTGCATCGGTCGTTCTGATATGCGCATCTCCTCCGATGGAAATAATACCGCCGGAATGCATGGCCGTGCGCAGCGACCAGGTTGAAAGGCCGTAAAGAGAGGACTCCTGATTCCTGTTTATATAAAGGCCCTGACACTCGGCGTAATCCGTTCCGGCGGCCTCGTCAAAAAGGGTGTCATCACCGTCAAAATAATGCTTTTTCAAGCTGTCGATTTCCGCTCCGGATTCAAAAATGTCTCCCGAGTATAAATCGGCGTATGAGAGAAGAAAAATTTTGTCATTCGTGGGCTCAAAGTCAAGCTCTTCACCGCCGCTTTTGGAAATGAGAGTGAAATATCCGGTGTTATCAACGGCAGAAGTGAATATATCCGCGCTTTCTTCAGAAGAAAACGCCGTTTCAAAAAAGTCCTCCGTCAGCCATTTTCTCAGGCTGCTGTGAACATAGTCTGCGGCATAGTAGTTCATCTCGGGATCACCGAAAAAGCAGAGGAGATTTGAGCCTGTTTCGCTATTATACTTATCCGGATTACCAATCGCATAATTGTTGAACGGCTGCGCGTCAAGGATAAGCTTACTCAAAACGAGTCCGCTTTCCGCGTCAAGAACTATCCACTCAACAGGATCATAGCTAAACCAATAAACGGTGCCGAGCTTATAGGGCTTTGAGGCTTTTTCCTCTGTTGAGGGTTTTCCCGTTGTTTCATCGGGTCTGTATGCGTCAAGAATAACCGCTCTGTACTTTTTCCCGTCATATTCGGCGTCAGCATATTTCATAAAGTCTCCGGGACACATTTCGCCGTCCTCGCCGTGGGTTGTGCCGTAATAATAGCCATAGGATACCCATGACAGGCTGAGCGAATTCAAATTTTCAATCAGCTTTTCGTCCGTAACACGGCTTTGCGGATATGAACCGAAAGCAACAACGTCACCGGCTTTATATCCTGCGGCAGACGCTGTGAACACAAAGCACGAAAGAAGCAAAACAATGGCCATTGCCGCAGCCAGCGCCGCTTTGAATGCATTTAGCTTTATTTTCATATTAACCTCTCCAAACTATTCTGTTCCTGTTTTTTAAGCACCCAAATCAAAAGAAAAATCCGTTTCCGCCAAAGCGGTTAAAAAGGAAATTGTCAATCTTTTCAATGAAGGTCAGCTTTGAAAGGTCAAACTTCTCCTTTTTCTCTTCCGGCTCAAGGCCAACCTTGCGCATTGCGTCAAGCAGCTCCTCCTGAGCCTTTGCTGTCTTTTCAAAATTGCAGACAGGGTTTTTAATGACGGAAAGTGCGTTTTCATACGCCGGACGAAGAAGCTCCTTCTGTTCGGCCGTGAGGGAAGTTCCCTGCATTGCTTCAAGCGCCGCAAAGAGCTTTCCGTTCGGAACCCTTGTCATTGAGCGGCTGTTGCGCGCGCCGTTGAACTGCGGAAAAAGCTCTGATGTTTCAACATCCTTCACCGCTCCGTCAAGAATGAGAGCCGCAAGGCGGATGACTGCGTCGTTGCGTCCAACCTCATGGTGCTGGCCGGAAAAGAACCATGTCCTCTCCGGGAAAAGGCAGGTTGAAGCGTCAACGCACTTGTCCGGTGAAATATACTTTGAAGCGTGAGAATCAAGATATTCCTTTGAAAACTGAGTTTTCGCCTTCACTGCGGTTGCGCCGATTGAGGTTGAGGAAACGGGAATGATTCCGTCACTGTTGGCGTTTTCGGAAGATTTCACAACGCCGAAGAATGAATACTCGCCGTCCGTATATGAAAGGTTGTAGCCGCAAATTGAGTAAACCTCGGTTCCGTTTGCGCTCATTGAAGAAAGATTCTTTTTGAGGTTAACGCGTGCTTTCTGGAATGCATCCGTTTTTGCGCGGAAGGTCTCGTTTTCAATCCACTTGTCCGCAAGAGCCTCATATCTCTCGCCCGGAACCATTGCCCAAAACTGCGGATTATTGATTATCACGGTGTCATGCAGCGCCCCGTAGGCCGCGGAAACAATGCTCTCAAAAAGCTTGCGCGGCATGATGTGAAGAAGAATGTTAACAAGATTTCCGAGCGTTTTGTTTCCGGTGAGGCTTTCCATAATGAGCGGAAAATATTCTTTTCTGAAGAACTCATCGGAAACATTGAAGCTTCTGTCAATGAAGTCCGCCATGATATCCGTTCCGTCAAGGAGCGAGACCATGTTGACAATTTTGTTCACCTTTGAAAGGTTTTTGCCCGTTTCGGCGTATGCGGCAAGCATTGTTCCGCCGAGGCTGACCGAGGCAAGGTTAACCTTTTCTGCCCCCGTTTTTTTGAGGACGGAATCAATGAAAGCGTCAATCCCCTTTGCGCTTTCCATCGGGTCGCCAAAGAGGTCAAAGGTATAAAGGAAAAGGTTATCCTCACCGCAAAGCTCGGCAATCGGCTCAACGGGGAGCATGGTATAGAAAAAGCTTCTGTCCGCCTCGCTCATTTCAGAAACGGGGGAATCAAATTTTCTTGTGATGAGATTATTAACCGTTGTTCCGTCCGGCTTCATTTCCATATAGTCCATGAGGTCATAAACAAGCTTTGAAACGCCCTCTGCCGCGCCAGCATCACGCTGAATAAGGAGACTTGCAAGAAGGCGCGGAACAAGCCTGATGATGTCCTTTTTGAGGTTCGTTTCGTCAAGCATGAGCAGCGTTGCGGTGATTGCCTTTCCGTTTGAATCAAGGAGGGCGTTTCCACTTTCGTCCGCAAGGTAATACGGCGAATGGTTGATTCCGGGAAGGATAATTGTCGGATAATTGTTCCCGTCACCCTTAAGCTCAAAAAGCTCCGGATAGACGGTTTCAAAATGATTGTTTTCAACATACACCGCGCCTGCGCTCACCGCAGAAAAGCAGCAGACAAGCATTAAAGCGGCAAGAAAAACCGAAATAATTTTTTTCATCGTTTACATCTCCCTTTTAAATACCCCGAAGCTTCGTTACACCTCAGGCTCTTGTTGTTATATGGTAGCATAAATTACCGCTTATTGCAACGGGAAAAAGAATTTTTAACGCTCTTTGGTTTTAATATCTCAGTGAGTCCGGCAAGCCGCCGCTCGCAATTCATTGCGAGATGTTTTTCTTTTGTTTGCTTTCTTTTTCTTTACTCTTCTTTACTTTACTTTTCTTTACTTTATTTTACTTTACTTTGTGGATTATTGCATACATTAACCGGGGTTAATGTTAACATTAATCGAGTTATTGCAAGCATAAATTTAATTATTGACAGCACAAAAAGAGGTACGGCCTTTTGATTTTCAAGCTTCTTGCTTAATTTGAAATAAAGCAACATGAAAAACAGACTTTGAACCTTTGAAAGAATTCAAAAAGACGCTGTTTTTCAAAACAGTCTTTAATCAGCATACCTCTTTTTTTGTGCATCGCAGCACAATAAAATTATTTACGAAACGGCATTACCACCCAGAACCACTTCACACTCACTTTGCGGCCAAACAATAATACAACCCCGAGAATAAAGGAACGGCATTACCACCCATGCCGACTCTCCGGCAGAACAACAATGCAGCCTCTCGAACAAATGTTCTATATTAATTTTACATGAAAAAACCATCGTTGTCAAGTCAAACGCCGGATATTTTGCGGAAGAAAATTTTTGAAATTTGCATTCTAAACGCTAAATGCTGGACGCTAGATTTTGCAAAGCTCTGTGCCTCCATCTGTGAGGGAGGTGGCAAAAATCCTTGATTTTTGTCGGAGGGAGAGAAAATTTCAAGCAAAGTTTTAATTGCTCTCTCCCTTTCTAGACGCTGGACGCTAGACGCTAGATTTTGCGGGAGTTTTTATGCTCTGCAAAAGGCAA
>DJPI01000038.1 GCA_002438505.1 Ruminococcaceae bacterium UBA6416
AAGAAAACGTGAGCCTAAATCCGGACGCTAGATTTTGCGGAATTTTTTATGTTCTGCAAGAGGCAAGGTCATGGGAGCCTCACGAGACTCCCCAATTCTAGACGCTAGATATTTCAAATTGGGAAACAAAGTGCATTGTGGGCAGCTTGGTGCCTGAGTTATTTTAGATAATAGATAATAGATAATAAATAATAGATAATAGATATTTTTAAAGGAGTAATTCGCGCCATGAATGAAAACGAAAACAAAAACGAAGAGCTTCTCAACGATAACCTTGAAGAACAGCAGGAAGAACAAAATGAAGAGCTTGACATTGAGCGTGAGGATCTTCCGGAAGATCTTGAGCTTATGGATACCGTTGTCACCGAGGAGTATAACGCTGACGCAATTCAGGTTCTTGAGGGTCTTGAGGCGGTCAGGAAGCGCCCCGGAATGTATATCGGTTCAACCGGTCCCAGAGGTCTTCATCACCTTGTTTATGAAATTGTCGATAACTCGATAGACGAGGCGCTCGCCGGTTTCTGCACCCACATTGAGGTTGAAATTCTTCCCGGAGATGTCATCACCGTCCGCGATAACGGACGCGGTATCCCCGTTGGAATCAATGAGCAGCAGGGACTTCCGGCCGTCACGGTTGTTTTGACCGTTCTCCACGCAGGCGGAAAGTTTGGCGGAAGCGGCTATAAGGTTTCCGGCGGTCTCCACGGCGTTGGTTCCTCCGTTGTTAACGCCCTTTCCGAGTGGTTTGAGGTTGAGGTTTCTCAAAACGGCCATGTCTATCGCCAGCGCTTCACAAGAGGTCACATTGCCTCAGACCTTGACATTGTCGGCGATACAACCGAAACCGGAACCTTCATCAAGTTCAAGCCTGACGCGGAAATTTTTAAGGAAACAACCGTCTATGACTATGAAACGCTTCAGCGCCATCTGCGCGAGAGCGCTTTCCTCAACGCCGGCCTTGCAATCACTTTGACGGACAGCCGCGACCCGGAAAATGTTGTTACCGATCATTTCTGCTATGAAGGCGGCATCGGCTCATTTGTTGAATATATCAATGAGAGCCGCGGTCTCACTCCCGTTCACGAAAAGCCGATTCATTTTTCCGCCGTCAGCTCAGACAGGAGCGCGGAAATTGCTCTCATGTATAACGACGGCTATAACGAAACAATTCTTTCCTATGCAAACAACGTCCATACCGTTGACGGCGGTACTCACGAGACGGGCTTCAAAACCGCTTTGACAAAGGTTTTCAACGAATACGGAAGAAAATATAACATTCTCAAGGAGGCGGACAAAAAGCTCTCCGGCGAGGATTGCCGCGAGGGTCTTGTTGCCGTCATCAGCGTTAAGCTCACGGACGCCCAGTTTGAGGGTCAGACAAAGGGCAAGCTTGGAAACACCGATATCACAAAGCTTGTTGCCTCAACCGTATACACAAAGCTCACAGATTACTTTGAGGAAAACCCGCAGGTTGCAAAAATGATTTTCTCAAAGGCTCTTGACGCTTCACGCGCAAGAGAAGCCGCAAGAAAAGCCCGCGAGGCCGCAAGAAGAAAGTCTCCGCTTGAAAGCAACTCACTGCCCGGAAAGCTTTCAGACTGCACGGAAAAGGATCCGTCCGTCACAGAGCTTTTCATCGTTGAGGGTGACTCCGCAGGAGGCTCCGCAAAGGAGGGACGCGACAGGCGCATTCAGGCGATTCTGCCCCTTTGGGGAAAGATGCTCAATGTTGAAAAAAGCAGACTTGACAAGGTTATCGGAAACGATAAGCTCAGTCCCGTTGTAATGGCGCTCGGCGCAGGCATTGCGGACGATTTTAACGAGGAAAAGCTTCGTTACCACAAAATTGTCATCATGGCCGATGCCGATGTTGACGGCGCCCACATCAGAACGCTGCTTCTGACCTTCTTCTTCCGCTATATGCGTCCGCTTATTGACAACGGCTATGTCTATATTGCACAGCCGCCGCTTTATAAGCTTTCAAAAGGACAAAAGCACGCCTATGCCTATTCCGATGATGAAAGAGACAAGCTTATGGCTGAGATGCCCGGCGCGGCAATTCAGCGATACAAAGGTCTTGGTGAAATGGACGCCGAACAGCTTTGGGAAACAACAATGGACCCGGAAAGAAGAATAATGCTCAGAGTCAACCTTGAGGACGCAATGCAGGCGGATGAAACCTTTTCAATCCTTATGGGTGACAAGGTTGAACCGAGACGTGACTTCATTGAAAAGAACGCAAAATACGTTCAGAATCTTGATGTATAAAGGGGTGATAACGAATGGAAAGAAATAACGATGACCTCAGATTTGAAAACCAGACAATCATTGACGTTGACCTTAACGGTGAAATGCGCAAAAGCTTCCTTGATTACTCCATGTCCGTTATCACGTCAAGAGCACTTCCCGACGTCCGCGACGGACTCAAGCCCGTTCACAGACGTATTCTTTACACAATGCACGAAAACTCGCTCTATCCGGACAAGCCGTACCGTAAGTGCGCAGACACAGTCGGTTCCGTTCTCGGCCGCTATCATCCGCACGGAGACGCTTCCGTCTATGACGCAATGGTTCGCCTTGCTCAGAAGTTTTCAACAAGATATATCCTTGTTGACGGCCACGGAAACTTCGGTTCCGTTGACGGCGATCCCCCGGCGGCTTACCGTTACACCGAGTCAAGAATGAGCAAAATTTCAATGGAAATGCTCACCGATATCGACAAGGAAACCGTTGATTTTATCCCGAACTATGACGACCGACTCAAGGAGCCGACCGTTCTCCCCTCACGTTTTCCGAATCTCCTTGTCAACGGCTCAACCGGTATCGCAGTCGGTATGGCAACGAACATTCCGCCCCACAACCTCGGTGAGGTCATTGACGGAATGTGCTGCCTCATTGACGACCCGGACGCTCCGCTTGAAAAAATCATGGAGCACATCAAAGGACCGGACTTTCCGACCGCCGGAATTGTTATGGGCAAAAGCGGAATCAGAGCCGCATATGGCACCGGCCGCGGAAAAATCACCGTCCGCGCAAGAACGGAGATTGTTGAAAACAAAAACGGACGCTTT
Organism: Ruminococcaceae bacterium UBA6416; assembly: GCA_002438505.1. Classification (GTDB taxonomy): domain Bacteria; phylum Bacillota; class Clostridia; order Oscillospirales; family Acutalibacteraceae; genus UBA6857. The sequence continues at coordinate 3,072 of DJPI01000038.1, forward strand.
TCAATCGTTGTTTCGGAGCTTCCCTATCAGGTCAACAAACGCCGCCTCATTGAGGCAATGGCGGAGCTTGTCAAGGATAAGCGCATTGAGGGCATTTCGGACATCAATGACTACTCAAACCGTCAGGGTATGCACCTTGTTATTGACCTCAAGCGCGAGGCCAATCCGCAGGTTGTTCTCAACACCCTTTTTTCAATGACTCAGCTTCAAATTACTTACGGAATCATTATGCTTGCCCTTGTTGACGGCGTTCCGAGGATTCTCACTCTGCGTCAGATTCTTGAGCATTACATCGGGTTCCAGGAGCAGGTCATTGAAAGGCGCACACGCTATGACCTCAGAAAAGCCAAGGAGCGCGAGCATATTCTTGAAGGACTCAAAACCGCGCTCGATTTCATTGATGAAATTATTGCAATACTCAGAAAAGCCAAAGACCAGAACGAGGGCAAGGCCGCACTCATGGAGCACTTTGACCTTGACGATATTCAGGCTGACGCCATTGTTAAAATGCGTCTCGGCCAGCTCACCGGCCTTGAAAGAATCAAGATTGAAAACGAACTGAAAGAGCTTTGCGCAAAGATTGCCGAATATGAGGGTATTCTTGCAGACAAGAAAAAGGTTCTTGCAATCGTTAAAAATGAGGCTCTTGAGCTGAAGAAAAAATATGCCGATGACAGACTGACTGAGATTGCCGCCGTCTCCGGAGAAGTTGATATCGAGGATCTTATTCCGGAGGAGCAGTGCATATATACTCTCACAACATTCGGTTATATCAAGCGCATTCCGGCCTCGGTCTATACCGTTCAGAAAAAGGGCGGAAAGGGCGTTAAGGGCATGAGCAGAAGGGAAGAGGACGTTGCCGAAACAATGTTCACCTGCTCAAGCCATGATTACATCATGTTCTTCACAACCAAGGGAAGAGTGTACAGACTCAAGGGTTATGAAATTCCCGAGGGCAGCAGACAGAGCAAGGGCATGAATGTTGTTAACCTCCTTCCCGTTGAGGCGGACGAAAAAGTCAGCGCAATGATTCGCGTTCCGGATTTCGGCGAGGGCGAGCATTTCCTTTGCATGGTTACACGCAACGGAATCATCAAGCGCACAGAGCTTGACGCCTATAAAAACATCAGAAAAAGCGGAATCATCGCCATCAACCTTGATGAGGGAGATGAGCTTGCCTGGGTATGGCTCACAGGCGGAAACGATGACATCCTTGTTGCAACAAAGAACGGCTTTGCAATCCGCTTTAATGAAAACGATGCAAGAGCAATCGGAAGAACGGCAAGAGGTGTTCGTGCCATTGAGCTGCGTGACGGCGACTGCGTTGTCGGAATGTGTGCAATTGGAAAGGACGATGCCGCAAACGGCGCAAAAATTCTCACCGTCAGTGAAAACGGAATCGGAAGGCGCAGTGCGCTTGAAGATTACCACCTTCAGTCGCGTTCCGGAAAAGGCTCAATCAATTATAAAACCGAGAAATACGGCCTTGTTGCCGCAGTCTGCCTTGTTCACCCGGACGATGACCTCATCCTCATCTCCTCAGACGGAATTGTTATCCGCATAAGCGCCGAAAGCGTCAACACCGCCGCAAGAACCGCAAGGGGCGTCAATGTGATGAAAACCTCAGACGGAGAAAAGGTTGTTTCCGTCACCGCCGTTAAACGCGTTGAGGAACCGGAGGAAGCCGAGGTTTCAACAGATGACGGCGAAAATGTTGAAAACTCTGAGGAAGAATAAGTAATTTTGCGCGGCGCAAAGGAAATTTTGCTGCCGGCGGTTCGGAATTGACCTTGCAAAACGGATATACGTTTGCAATGAGTTGATAAGGGCGGCTCAAAAGCCGCCCGTGAAGCTTCCGCATTGAAAATCAAGGATTCAAAAGGTGATCTTGTGAAAAAAGAAAAGAAAGCTGTGAACGGAAAAAAGAAGAGCAACCCCATTGCCGCCTTCTTCTGGACGAATAAACGCCGCAGGGCAAAAAACATTTACTTCCTTTTGACGGCGTTTTTGCTTGTCATTGCAATGGGTCTGGGTTATGTCAATACCCTGCTCAACGGCATTACCTATGAAAAAGACAGCAATGACGCAACCGTCAGCGTTCCAAAGGACAATATTGTTGACGATGAGGAAGTCAAAATCATGAAGGCTATCAATGAAGCCGGTTCGCTCAATGAGTATCTTTATGAATGGGCGAACAACGGCGGAAGTCTGCGCTCAAGCAAGAATGTTATCAATGTTCTGCTTGTTGGTCTCGATTCAGACACCGCGCTTGAAAACGGCGGCCGGTCGGACTCTCTGATTCTTGTTTCCCTGAACAAAAAGACGAAGAAAATCAACATGACCTCCTTCTTCCGTGACACCTGGACATATATGAATATTAACGGCGAGGGAAGATACGGAAAGCTCAATTCGTCATATATGTACGGCTCGGACGAGGCGCTGCTTGACACGATTGAAAAGGACTTCAAAATTGACATCGACTATTATGTTGCGGTTGACTTTTCCTCCTTCACAGACATCATCAACGCCCTCGGAGGCCTGACCGTTGAGGTTCAGGAATATGAGGCGAACTATATCAACCGGACAACGGTTCATACCATTGATTACGGCCCGGCCGTCAAGCTGACAGGTGCACAGGCGCTTGTTTTTGCGCGAATCCGCCACTCGGATTCAGACTCTGACGTCAGCCGGACAAGGCGCCAGAGGCAGGTTATCACCGCGCTCATCAATTCCGCAAAGGGCGCAAGCCTCTCTCAGCTCAGCGCGGCGCTTGACACGCTTTTCAAGTATGTCAAGACCGACCTGACAAAAATGCAGATTCTTTCCTATGCCGCTCAGGCGCTCGCCAACGGCTGGATAAATTATGAAATTGTTCAAACGCCGATAAGCGATACCGATGTTTTCCGCACCGGAACCATTGGCGGTCAGTCAGTTGTTTTGATGGATCTTCCCCTTGCGGCTCAGCGCGTTCAAGAGGCAATCTATGGAAAAGGCGAAAGCAACATTGTTCTTGAGGACGGAAGAGTGACGG
>DJPI01000046.1:0-214 GCA_002438505.1 Ruminococcaceae bacterium UBA6416
AGGAAAGCAAGGCCGAGGCCGCAATGGACGCTCTGATGCAGATGACCGCCGCAACAAGCAAGGTTCTGCGCGATGGTGAAACCGTTGTTCTCAAGAGCGAGGATCTTGTTGTCGGCGATGTTATACTGCTCGAGGCCGGCGACGCCGTTCCGGCAGACTGCCGTGTTCTTGAGTCGCACTCAATGAAGGTTGAGGAGGCCGCCCTCACCGGCGA
>DJPI01000046.1:313-5735 GCA_002438505.1 Ruminococcaceae bacterium UBA6416
AAGAATATGCTTTACAGCGGTTCAACAATCGTTTACGGACGCGGAAGGGCCGTTGTTGTTTCAACCGGTATGGACACCGAAATGGGCAAAATTGCCGATGCGCTCAGCGAGGCCGAAAAGGAACAGACTCCGCTCCAGAAAAAGATGGGCGAGCTTTCCCATTTCCTCACAAAGCTTGTTATCGGCATTAGCGTTCTTGTTTTTGTTGTTGGCATTGTTGAATCTCTTGTAATGAGCGATCAGGGCTTCTCAATGAAGTTCCTTGGTGAAACCGCGCTCAACACCTTCATTGCCGCCATTGCTCTTGCCGTTGCGGCAATTCCGGAAGGACTTCCGGCTGTTGTCACAATTATTCTTTCAATCGGCGTTACCGCAATGAGCAAACGCCAGGCGCTCATCCGCAAGCTCACAGCCGTTGAAACCCTCGGCTGCACTCAGATCATCTGCTCTGACAAGACCGGTACTCTAACCCAGAACAAGATGACCGTTGTTGACCATTACGGCGAGGACGAAAAGCTTCTTGCAAAGGCGATGGCTCTTTGCTGTGATGCTGAGATTGATGCAAACGAAAAGGTTACCGGTGAGCCCACCGAGGCCGCCCTGGTGGCTTACGCAAACTCACTCGGAATGCATAAAAACGACCTTTCCGCCGCTTCGCCGCGTATCGGAGAGGCTCCGTTTGACTCCGGAAGAAAAATGATGAGCACCGTTCACAAAGAAGGCAACGGCTTTGTTCAGTACACAAAGGGTGCTCCGGATGAAATTCTCAAAAAGTGCACCCACGCTCTTGTTGGCGGAAAAGTTGTTCCGATGACGGACGCAATTAAAAAGAATGTTCTTGATGACAACAAGAGAATGGCAGACAAGGCGCTGCGTGTTCTTGCCTGCGCATATAAAGATTACAGCGCGGCTCCGGTTGATTTTGCTCCGGAAGCGCTTGAAAACGACCTCATCTTCATCGGCCTTACCGGAATGATTGACCCGGTACGTCCGGAGGTTAAGGCTGCCATTGAAGAGTGCCGTCAGGCTGGCATCCGCCCGATAATGATCACCGGCGACCACAAGGACACGGCCGTTGCAATCGGCAAAGAGCTCGGAATCATCACAGACGCTTCCCAGGCCATTATGGGCGCCGAGCTTGATAAATTCAGCGATGATGAGCTTAAAGAGCAGGTTGTGAATTATTCCGTTTATGCCCGCGTTCAGCCCGAACATAAGACAAGAATTGTCAAAGCATGGAAAGCAAGGGGCATGGTGACGGCCATGACCGGAGACGGTGTTAACGATGCTCCGTCAATCAAGGCTGCCGATATCGGTATCGGAATGGGTATCACCGGAACGGACGTTACAAAGGGTACATCTGACATGGTTCTTGCGGACGATAACTTTGCAACCATTGTCAACGCCGTTGAAGAGGGACGCAAGATTTATGACAACGTCCTCAAGGTTCTTCAGTTCCAGCTTTCAACAAACCTGAGTGAAGTTATCATCATGTTTGTTGCGTCAATTCTTCATTTCACAATCCTTTCACCTGTCCACCTTCTTTGGATCAACATGGTCACGGACTCGCTTCCGGGTCTTGCGCTCGGAATGGAAAAGGCTGAGGGTAACATCATGAGAAGGAAGCCGCGTCCGACCACTGACGGAATTTTCTCCGGCGGCGCGGGTATTGATATGGTTTGGCAGGGAATTTATCTTGCAATCATCGAAATTGCGGCTTATGTGATCGGTTACTGGCTTGAACCTGCCGGCGGCGTTGCACACAGCTTTGCGGGCTTCTTCAGCGGCGAGCCGTGCGTCAACGCAATGGCAATGGCGTTCCTCACGGTTAACTTCTCGGAAATGATGTGCGCAATCAATATGCGTTCACGTCAGGGCTCAATCTTCTCAAAGGATATGTTCAAGAAGATGAACTGGTGGCTCATTGGTGCGTTTGTTGTGACAACCGCTCTGACTCTTGCCGCAATTTATATTCCGGGACTTTGCAGCGTTTTCGGAATTGAACCGGGAACATTCAGCACAACGGAACTTGCAATTTCCTGCGCTCTTGCGCTTTCAACAATTCCCGTCTTTGAACTCGGAAAGGCAATCAGAAGAGTTTCCGAAAAGAAAAAGGCAAAAAAAGCCTGAGCTTTTTAAAATTGGCTTTTTAAAAACTTTCACCCTCCGTTCACAATGAGCGGAGGGTGTTGTTTATCAGCAGGCTAGCGATTGTCTAAAAATTATAGCAATATTTTATGGTTCACAGAAAAGTGAAATTTGGTTTAATTTGGAATTGCTGTTGCTTACGGCGCTTCCTTCCTGCGAAAAAATCTTGATTTTGCTGTCTGGAATTTCTAATCCCCAATTATCCCATCCTGCATAGTTCTTCCGTGCAAACAGTTCAATTTTCCGTTGACTGGGAAACATTTTTGTTATTCCGTCAATGACTTCTTCGGGCTTTTCGCTGTGGGCACCCCTGTGAACCGAAATCAACTGGCGAACATTTCTCGCGCCTCTTGGTTGAGGAAACTTTCCTTTTTTAAAAGCCAAAACAAACTCGGTTTGAGAAAGTGTATAACGGCCGGGATTATGAATCTGCTTATCCCAAACAAAGGCGATTGTTTTATATTCAAATCCCCATGCTTTTCCTAATTCAATGGAGTTAGCCATTTGCGGCCCTGTTGTCCACATAAAGAGCAAACAATCATCTGCGGATATAGAAGGAATATTTAATTCCTTTAATTCTTTGAGTTTTAAAGTTGGATATTTAAAGTTTGCCGCGCTTATAAAAATGTTTTTCTCAAAGCCTATGTTTTCTGATTTAATGCTGGATTTATCATATTGCATTTTTCCGCCGTAATCCCATGGAGGGTCGGCATAAATAACATCATATTTTTGTGCAGGCAACTCCGGATATAAATCTTCAAGAGGGTTAATTTTATTTTTGCGTTTTGCTTCCAAATTATATATTGAATAGCCTGAAATGTTATTTTCTGTTGCCATCTGAGGATCTCCGGTCAGTTTACTTTATAACGATATTTTAAACTAATTTATGTGAATAGTCAATAGCTATGTTACTTATAATCCGTTGACTTGTGCTGAGTATAATGGTAAATTTTTTCGAGGTGATAAAATGATTAAAAGTGAGTTTGGAAGTCGTGTGCGAGAACTCAGAAAGCTCAACGGTTATAGCCAGGAAAAATTTGCTTTAAAAATTGACATGGATAGAACATATTTGGCATCGGTTGAATCCGGAAAAAGAAACATTTCACTGGAAAACATAAGCAAAATAGCCAAGGGACTTAATGTTGGCATGGAAGAATTGTTTAAAGGAATGTGAAAAGAGGATGATATATGGCAACGCAGGAATTAAGAAAACGTGCAAATTGCAGACAATCAGCGGAGCAAAAGCTTTAAAAGTTGAAGAATTGTTTCAAACATCATTGCAGAGTGCGTTGGATGGTGCATACCCCGGACTGTTTTTTGTTGAACGTCATCCAAAAGACTTTAATAATATATATTCGACATATGAATTGCCGGATAATGTGCTTAAGCAAATATACAATGTTGATGTGTCTGAGAAGAGAAAAAACGGTCAGCCGAGATATAACTGGGGAATAAGCATGGATTTTGCAGTCCGCAATAAAAAGAATGGGAAGGTGCTGTTTGGAGAAATTAAAAGGCAGGATGGATGGGTTGAAACCACCAGTATGCAAGCCGGAAGAGGTAATGCGCATGAAAAAAGTTGCAAATATTTCACTCCAGGGCTTATGAAAGCACTGCGCAATGCAAGCGGCATCTCAGATGATATATTGCCATTTTGGGTAATAATGGTAGGAGATATTACAAGAGATCCAAGGCGCAACAGAGAAATAGCATATTGGTTTCAGGAATATACAAGTAACTATTATATGTGGCGTGATACAGATGATGTCGGTTCAATGCTTGATTTCTTTGAAAACAACCTGCTCCCGTATATGATATAATGCATAAATTCGACATTGGCATTTCGTTGTGAAAAGGCTTTATCCTTTTGCAGGTTATCAGTGATTCCCCCGGAGGTGTAAAGCATGAGTAAAGAAGCACGGTTTGCAATTTTTTGCCTTGAAAACTATAAAATTCATAAATCAATTTCCGGCAGACAGGCATATGAGCTTTTTGAAAAGAACGGTGTGCTTGATTATCTTAATGAGTTTTATGATGTTTTGCACACAACCGGATATCAGTATATTAACAACGATATCGACTCATTTTTAAGCAATCGCGGCATATAAATTTCACCCTCCGTCCACAATGAACGGAGGGTGATTTTGTTTGCTATGCAGGCAAAACAGAACAACAAAATGTGCCAATCAGCCGAGCACATCAAGATCCGAGCGTTCATATCGGTTGTGTCCGGGCAAACTCTTTTTATACTTCCAGCATTTAATTGCGTCTTGCAAACTTTTTCCGGCATTATCTTCAAAAAAATCACGAATGTATATGTTGTACTCGAATTGTTTGCCTATTGTTGTTTTGCTCTTTTTCTTTTCTTCAAGAAGCTGATAATATGCGTTTACAGCCTCGGCATAGGTTTTTCCGGCATTACTTTTCAGCCATTTTTGAAACATGACGTTGAAAGAAAAGCTTTTGCCGATTCTTTCTTTAAAAAAAGCTCTGTGCTTTTCGGAAAAAACAATGTCGGGCTCTATTGTTGCGCTTTCGGTAATCGTACCGACAGTGATTGCCTTTTTTCTTTTGGCTGAAGCTTTTGCAATCTCTCCCGTGGCGAGGAAAAGAGCAATTCTGTTAGCAAGTTCAGGCTTTCCGCCGGAAACGGGCAAATCGTTTTTTCTGCAAAATGCAATCAACTCTTCTTTGAGATAGTAATAATTGCGAAATGTTTTTTCGTCTAAATTCTTGTTTAGGTCAGGTCTTTTATCCATATGGTTTACTCCGATAAATTCAAGATTATTTTTTGATATGTGATTATATGCACATCACAGTTCCAGTCTCGGATTCCCATACTCCAGAACTCTTTGGCAATGTCATGATTTGTTGCTGTTTCCGGCTTTTGCGGTGTTGATAGAAGCGATGAGAAGTCTGCGAATTTTTCAGCATCGAGAAAAAAGGTCTGCAGCAGGATCTCGGGCTAAAATATCGGACTTTGTCAAAATTTCTATCCAATATTCCGTTTCATAGCACTCTTTTAATGAAATTTGTAATTTTGCAATGAAGTCGGCTTTGCTGTGTGCATAATTGGCTTCACGTATATTTGCACCGATACTTGTTGCAGAACGCTCAAATTGATTTATCAAAGAATAATGACCCTTGATATTTTTGCAGACTTTAATTGTCTGAACCGCAAATTCCGTTGAAAGATTGCGAAGTTTTGATTCTGCCATAAACAACTCTCCCTTTTGACAAGTAAGTTATTTGTGAAATGTTGCTTATGCAACGT
>DJPI01000074.1:0-15774 GCA_002438505.1 Ruminococcaceae bacterium UBA6416
ATCCGCTAATTGCAGTCTACAAGATACGCGCCTTTCCCAATGTTTATATAACCGTTAAGCTATGCCTTGTTCCTGCTCGCGGATTTTTTGCGTAAGGGGTTAGGTTCAGCCTTTCTCAAAGCTTAAAGCAAAGATGGCAAAAACCTTGCCCCATTGCAGAGCATAAAAATTTTTCGCAAAATCCAACATCTAACATCCAACATCCAAAATCAAAGTATGATGCAGATGAGTCCGCTGCAGCCCTCATTGATAACGCGCTCAAGCGTTTCCTGAACCTTCATCCGCGCATCGGACGGCATTTTGTAAAGCTTGTTGTGCAGCCCCTCGTTAACAAGACTGCTGAGCGATTTTCCAAAGATGTTTGACTCCCAAATCTTTGACGGATCCTCCTCAAAGCCCTTGAGAAGATACATAATAAGCTCCTCGGACTGGCTTTCCGTTCCAACAATCGGCGCAACCTCGGTTGAAATGTCGCAGCGCATCATGTGTATTGACGGCGCCTGCGCCTTGAGCCGCACTCCGTAGCGCCCGCCCTGCTTCATAATCTCCGGCTCCTCAAGGGTCAGCTCCTCCATTGTCGGCATAACAATTCCGTAACCGGTGCTTCTGCAATCGTCAATCGCACCCTTGAAGTGTTCATATTCCTTCTTGGCTTTTGAAAGCTCAATGATGTCGCTCATTAGGCTTTGCTCGTCTTTGATTTCAAGTCCGGTTTTTTCTGTGAGTATTTTATAAAACAATTCCGGCTTGACGCTTACGGAAACCGTTACACTTCCGGTTGCAAGGTCAATGTTTTCAATCCGGCTTCCCGTGATGTCATCCGCACCGGTGACGCAGGAGGAAAAACTCTCGGCGTCCTTAACCTTTTTCATTGTTTTTGCCGCTTCAAAAACAGAGGAGTAAATCTCCTTGCGCAGCCAATGTCCCTTTTCAAGCCGTGATATCCACGAGGCAAAGTTGACCCTCATCTCCGTCAGCGGAAATTCATAAAGCAGTGAACGTAGGATTTCAATAATCTCCTGCTCGTCAAGTTCAATGCAGTTGACCGGAATGACGCTCACCGAGTACCGCTCCGAAAGCTCAAGGGCAAGCTTTCTTGCGCTTTCGCTCTTTGGCCTTGTGCAGTTAAGCAGAACAACAAACGGCTTTTCAATCTCTTTCAGCTCGTTTATAACGCGCTCCTCAGCCTGGGCGTACTCCTCACGCGGAATGTCACCGATTGAGCCGTCCGTTGTGACAACAAGGCCGATTGTTGAATGCTCGTCAATAACCTTTTTTGTTCCGATCTCCGCCGCCATGTTGAACGGAACCTCCTCTTCAAACCACGGCGTTTTAACCATTCGCGGCTGCTCGTTTTCAATGTATCCGAGTGAGCTTGGAACAATATAACCCACACAGTCAATCAATCGGACATTGAGCCGCGCCTTGTCCTCAAGAGTCAGCTCAACGGCGTCCTCCGGAATGAATTTCGGCTCGGTTGTCATTATTGTTCTGCCCGATGAGGACTGCGGAAGCTCATCCGTTGCGCGCTCACGCTTTGCCTTCTCGCTGATATTCGGCAGAACAAGAACGTCCATGAAGCGCTTGATGAACGATGATTTCCCCGTTCTGACCGGCCCCACAACGCCGATGTATATATCGCCCTGTGTTCGAGACGAAATTGAAGTGTAAATATTAGAGCTTGTCATAAACATTCCTCCGAGCTTTTCATGCATTTTGTTAATTTCTATGCTTCAACGCTTTTGTTTATGACAACGGGAAAAACCGCTTGAAACATTTTTTTGCTTATAAAAACAAAACCACCGGCCTGAACCGATGGCTTTGACTGCTTTATCGCAGAAAAATTCTTATTTAAGTGAAACGGCTTTTTTTGCCTTTTCGGCAATGTGTTTTGCGTCAAGGCCGAAAATTTTCAAAAGCTCAACGGCCGGGCCGGACTTTCCGAATGTGTCCTCAACACCGAGGCGCAGCACCGGAACGGGGCATTCCTCGCAGAGAACCTCAGTGACGGCCGAGCCGAGTCCGCCGATAACGCTGTGCTCCTCGGCGGTAACGATTGCGCCGGTTTCCTTTGCGGCTTTGACAAGGATTTCCCTGTCAATGGGCTTAATCGTGTGGATATTGATAACTCTTGCGTCAATTCCGTCAGCCTTAAGCTCGTCTGCGGCAATGAGAGCCTCGTTGACCATGAGGCCGGTTGCAACAATGGTTACGTCCTTTCCGTCTCTGAGGGTGACGCCCTTTCCAAGCTCAAACTTGTAATCCTCGCCGTTAACTCTCGGAACCGCAAGGCGGCCAAAGCGCATATAAACCGGGCCTTCAAAGTCTGCGGCGGCAAGAACGGCCTGGAAAGCCTCAACGTCATCCGCCGGGTTGATGATGACCATGTTCGGAATTGAGCGCATAAGCGCTATGTCCTCGCAGCACTGGTGGCTTGCGCCGTCCTCACCAACGGAGATTCCGGCGTGAGTTGCTCCGATTTTGACATTGAGCTTCGGATATGCGATGGAGTTTCTGACCTGCTCAAAGGCGCGGCCTGCGGAGAACATTGCAAACGAGCTTGCAAAAACGGTGTAACCAACGGTTGAAAGTCCGGCAGCAACGCCCATCATGTTGCCCTCGGCAATTCCGATGTCAATGAACTTTTCCGGATATTCCTTTTTGAAAACGATTGTTTTTGTCGCCTTGGCAAGGTCGGCGTCAAGAACAAGAATGTCATCCCTTTTTCCAAGCTCCTTGAGAGCCTTGCCGTAAGCGTCTCTTGTTGCGCATTTGATAACGTCAGCCATAATCACACCTCCAATACGGCGAGAGCATCACCGAGTTCTTTCATTGCCTGCTCATACTGTTCGGCATTGGGCGCGCTTCCGTGCCAGTCGCACTTATTCTCCATGAAGGAAACGCCCTTGCCCTTAACGGTTTTTGCAACAATGCAGGTGGGTTTGCCTTTGAATTCCTTCGCCTTTTTGAAGGCCTCGTCAATCTCATCAAAGCAGTGTCCGTTGATAACAATGACGTTCCAGCCGAAAGAAGCAAACTTTTCGTCAATCGGACAGGGTGAGTTGACCTCATCAAGAGTTCCGTCAATCTGAAGATTGTTGTAATCAACAACGGCAACAAGGTTGTCAAGCTTATGGTTTCCGGCAAGCATTGCGGCCTCCCAAACCTGACCTTCCTCAATTTCACCGTCACCGAGAGCGGTGTAAACGCGGAAGCTTTTGCCCTTGAGCTTTGCGCCGAGAGCCATTCCGACCGCGGCGGAAATTCCCTGGCCGAGCGAGCCGGTGCTCATGTCAACGCCGGGGGTGTAACGCATACTCGGGTGACCCTGAAGAATTGAGTCCGGCTTTCTGAGCGTTTTGATGAGGTCAAACGGGAAAAATCCCTTGAGTGCAAGCGCGGAATAAAGCGCAGGCGCAGTGTGTCCCTTTGAAAGAACAAAGCGGTCTCTGTCCTCCCACGCGGGATTCTTCGGATCAACGTGCATTTCTTCAAAATAAAGATAGGTGATGATGTCTGCAATCGAAAGTGAGCCGCCCGGATGGCCGGACTTTGCGTTGTATGTACCTTCGATAACGCCCATTCTCACCTGACAGGCGAGCTTTTTCAGCTCAGTCTTTTTGGTTTTGTCCAATGTGATTTCCTCCTTTTTTGAAAACCAAAAAGCAAAAAGCTTTTCGATAAATATTCAAAAACATCTGAAAACTCAGGTGTTGTTTTTGATGATGTAATCAATGAGGTCGGCAACGGCGCCCTTGTTGCAGTGGCAGGTGACAAGCTTTGCAATCTCCTTCAGCCCCTGCGGAGCCTGGCCGCAGCACGCCGGAAGTCCAACCGCCTTGAGCATTTCATAATCGTTGAAGTAATCGCCGATTGCGGCGGTTTTTTCCTTTTCAATGCCAAGAATTTCAGCAACCTTCATCACGGCAACGCCCTTGTTTGTTCCCTCGTTAACAAGCTCAAAGGAAAAAGGAGAGGTGCGCATAAGGTTCGTTTTTGTGCTGCTGTTTTCCTTTGCAAAGCTTTCAACCTTTGAAATTACAAACGGAAGTCCGGTGAAAATCGCCTTGCACCAATCCCCGGTCGGAAGCTCATCAATGCTCCTGAATTTTTTAATCGGGAGCTTGCTTGTTTTTGCAAGAATATATGCCGAAAGGGTGGGTTTAACAAGACGCGCCTCACGCGGTGTGATAACCTGAACGGACGCAAAGCGAAACTTTTTCGCCATGGTCTTGATGAGCGCGGTGATTTTTTCATTAACCGGGCTGAGCCAGAGAATTTTTTCCTGTTCATAATCATAAACTCCGGCGCCGTTGATGAAAACGGCATATCCGGTGTTAAGCTTAAGCTTTTGAAAATGCTTGCGCATTGACTCAATGCTTCTTCCCGATGAAAGAATGAAGTGGCCGCCGTATTCATAAACAAACTTATGAATGGCATCAAAATTGCGCTTCGGCAGTCTCCTTTTTTTATCGTTCAAAGTGCCGTCAATATCCGAGGCAACAAGCCAGCCGGAAAGCGGCAGTTTTTTTTCTGTCATTTTTCAAGTCTCCTTAAAAACGCTTCAAAGTATTCCGGGAGCTCGCTCGTAACTTCAATGTGCTTTCCCGTTCTCGGATGGCGGAAACCGATGAGTCCGGCGTGGAGGCATTGGCCGCAAAGCTCCGTGATAACCTTTTTCGGGCCGTATACCGGGTCACCGGCAACGGGGTGGCCGATATATGCCATATGCACCCTTATCTGGTGAGTTCTTCCGGTTTCAAGGTGAACGCGCAGGTGGGTGAAACCCTTGTATCGTTCAACAACCTCGTAATGAGTAACGGCGTGTTTTGAGTTTTTTTCCGTCACACACATCTTTTTGCGGTCAACACTGTGGCGGCCGATTGGCGCATCAACGGTTCCGCAGTCCGTTTTAAAGCCGCCGTAAACAACGGTCTGATACTCCCTTTCAAAGGAATGCGCCTTAATCTGTTCGGCAAGGCTCATGTGGGCAAAGTCATTCTTTGCAACAATCAGAAGTCCGCTCGTGTCCTTGTCAATGCGGTGAACAATCCCGGGGCGTATCACGCCGTTGATGCCCGAAAGGCTGTCCTTGCAGTGATACAAAAGCGCGTTGACGAGCGTTTTGTCATAATGCCCGGCCGCCGGGTGAACAACCATCCCCTTGGGTTTGTTGACAACAAGGAGATCTCTGTCCTCATATCGGATGTCAAGCTCAATGTTTTCAGGCTCCAGCTCAAGCCCGCGCGGCTTCGGAATAACAACGGAAATTTTATCGCCGAGTCTAACCTTGTAATTTTTTGAAACGGGCTTTGAGGCGATTGTTACCGCGCCGCATTCCATCATTTTTTGAACGGCTGAACGGCTCAGCTCCTTTGAAAAGGAACAGATGACCTTGTCAATCCTTTCACCGGCAAAGCTCTCGTCAACGGTGATTATCATTGCGTCAACCATTTTGCTTTTCCTTATTATCTTCGCTTTCTTTGTTTTCTTTGCTCTGCTTTTTTTCCCTGGTTTCCCTGATTATTTCGTAAATCTGATATCCTATCATGAGGAACGCTCCGACCGTAACAAGGCAATCGGCAAAATTGAAAACATAAAACTTAACAAAAAGAACGTCAATATAGTCGATAACAAAGCCGAGCCTGAAGCGGTCAATGAGGTTGCCGATACCACCGGCAACTATTGCAACAAGACAGCAGTAATTGAAGCCGAATTTGACCTTTTTAAGCATCAGAAGAACAAGTATGACCGCAATGATAACAACGGTCAGCCACATCATAACCTGCGCTTTTCCGCCAAAAAGACCCATCATTGCGCCATCGTTTTCAACATAAGCAAAGCGCAGAACACCGGGAATGACGGTTTTTTCGCCAATGGGCTTAAGGTCGGCAACAACAAAGTATTTTATGAGCTGATCGGCCGCGGTGAGCACCGCAATAACAAAAAGGGAAACAATTTGTATCATACTATCAACACCAAAGAATCAATTAATCATCGTCATCGGTGAACAAATCAAAGTCATCAGAAACGCTGAAGCTTGTTTTGTTTCCGTTATAGCCGACTCCGGGGGTTGGAGTTTTCTTTTCTCCGGAGAGTCCGGCCGCTTCGCCGCTCTTCGGAAGATTAATGGAATCAAAAATTTTTCTGACATATTCGTCAGCGGTGGTGACGTGCGCCTTTTTTTCTCCCGGTTCGGTTTTCTTTTCCTTAACAACCGGCTCTTCGTCAAGAATGCTGCTTTCGGCCTTTCTTTCCTTTTCTTTTTTCTCTGCGGAAAGTTCAATGTCACCAAAGCTCAAGGTGCGCGGAAGCGGCTCTTCCTGCGCTTCTTCTTCCGGTTCAAGGAGTTCTTCCGGCTGACCGGTTTCAATGTCAAACTCCGGAATATTCAGCGCCTGAAGCTTCGGAAGAAGGTCATTCATAATGGAAAGCGCATTGTTTTTAAAGCTTTCAATTCCGCCTTTAACGGTCAAATATTCGTCCTTAGCCTGAGATATAAGCTCATTCTTCCTGTCCTCGGCCTTTTTTGCATCGCTGTATGCGTTTGCAACAATGCGGCCGGCCTTGGCGTTCGCGTCGGCAATGATCTGCTTTGCCCTGGCGTTGATTTCGTCAATATACTTTTTGGCCTCGTTGTTCGCCTGTTCGGTGAGCTTTTGAATTTCTTCCCTTGCTTTTTCAAGCTCTTCGTCTGCGGTTTGCTTCATTTTTTCGGCATATTCAGAGGCATCCTTTGTTTTTTCATCAATGAGAGCCTTCGCTTTCCTTTCCGCGTCCGCAAGCATGGCGTCCGAGGCGTTCTTTGCGCTTTCAACCGTCTGGTCGGCAATGGTCTGCGCCTTAACAAGAGCGGTTGCAATGGCGTTTTTTCCTGCGTTATATTCCTCAATAATATCACGCAGGGAAGCAAACTTTTTCTTAAGCTCTCCGTTTTCCGAATACAGCTCATTATAGCTTGCATAGACTCTCTGCATAAAAGCGTCAACCTCGGTTGATTTATATGCACCGCGACCGACAGAGGAAAAGTTCTGCATTTTAATTTGATTCGGAACCATCATTTTTTATCTCTCCTTTGATTGAAAATCTTCCGCTTTAATTAGAATTAAAAGAAAGAGGGCTTGTCCACCTGGCCGAAAAAGTCTCCGGAAAGCTCCGCGGCTTCGGGAACAATGAGATAGATTTTTTCTGCAATGACCTCAATTTTAGACTTGCAGACATACTTCACGCCATCAAGGAAGTCAAGAACGCGGCGGACGCTCTCCGTTGGAAGCTTCGTCATGTCCGCAAGGGTAACAACTCCCCTTTCAATCATGCAGTCGGCAACATTTCTTGCGTCATCCATATCCTCAAGAACAAACAAAGTGACCTTGAGCTTTTTGCTCTGCGGCTTTGCGTCCATTTTATAGAGGTTTGCGCCGCCCTTCTGGAGCGGCTTGAAGCCATATGCCGGAGCGGCGGACTCGGCCGTCTTTTTGCCGTATTCCGGCGGATTATAGGCCGAGGACGAGGGAATTTCATAATGAACCTTTTCACTCTCTTTTTTCTTTTTGTCAGTCACGGGTTCATCGTCATAGTCATCATCGTCAAAATCATCATCGCCGTAATTTTCATCGTCATCATATTCCTCATCATCGGAAAGACTGACAAATCTTTTGAGTCCGTCTTTTAAGCTGTCAAAAATTTTCATTGGTATCATGTCCTTTCTTTAATACAACCTGGGGCCGAAAATCGAAGATCCGATTCTGACAAGATTCGCCCCGCATAAAATTGCTTCGTTATAGTCACCCGACATACCCATCGAGAGAATCTGCATATTTATATTATCTATATTTTGCGCCTTAATGTCAACAAACAAACGGTGCATTTTTTCAAAATATTTCAGAAGTTCTTCCCTGTTGGAACAAATTGGCGGAATCGCCATGAGTCCCTTGACGCAAACGCCGTTCATTGAGGAAATTTCTTCAAGCAAAGGCATAACGGAGGAAAAATCAATCCCCGTTTTGCTCTCCTCGTTTCCAACATTGACCTCAATGAGGCAGTCTGCGGTTATTCCGAGCTTTTGCGCCTGTTTTTCAATCTCACGCGCAAGCTTCAGGCTGTCAACGGACTGAATCATTGAAACCTGTCCGATAATCTGTCTAACCTTGTTCGTTTGAAGGTGACCAATGAGGTGCGCCTCGCAGTTTTCAAGCTTCAGATACTCTTTTTTTGAAAGGAACTCCTGAACCTTGTTTTCACCAATCAGGTCAATTCCGCAGTCGATTGCGTGGTTGATAAAAATCGGCTCAACGGTTTTTGTGACCGCCATGAGCTTGATATCCCCGCGCGTTCTTCCGCTTTCCTTTGCGGAAGCTTCAATGCGGCTGTTGATGAACTCAAGGTTATGTTCAATGTTCAGGAATCTTTCTTCAACCGATAACTTTTCCGTCACTTAAATTTCGCCCCTTTGTAATGACTCTGTCAAACGCCTTAATTTCGTTTTCAGAGGTTTTTTCATAATCCACACTGCCGTCCTCGTTATAAAACGTGACCGCAGTTGCAATAACATAATTTTCGCCGTAATGAATGATATTGACCGGCTTGAAGGAAACGCGCTTTCCGCTCAGGATATAGACACCCTCGGTTCCGTTTTCGTCCGAGGTGAGCGCCTCGTTGCTGATGCGCAGTCCGGTATATGTTTTAACGGTTATCTGCGCCTTTTCCTTGCGCAAAGCGGAGATTTCCTTGTTCATTGAAGTGCACTTGAGAACAACCGAAACCGTGTCTCCGGCGCGGCTTGAAACGCTTTGAACGGACATTGAAAGGTTGTTCACGCCCTTGTCCGGAAAGCTGACGTCAACGTAATAGCCGGTTTTGAACGCCGTTGCATCGCCCAAAGGAAGACTGCAGACAAAGTACCATGTGTGCTGCCCGATAATCTTTCCGAAAGCGTTGGCGGTATTTTCGGCCTTTTTTGAAAGAAGCTTTTCAACGCCGTCCGAGTCAATTTTCCCCTCGGCAATGCTGTTATAGTCCGCAGCGGACTCAAACCCGTCAACAGTGCTGACAAAGTATCCGGCATATTCGGTGCTGACGTTCTTTTTTCCGCTTATCGTTTTGAGAAGAGCCTTTTTCTGCTTTTTATAATCGGAAATAAGCGGAGAAAAATTGAGCTTTGTTCCGATTGCAAGCTGGCGCGTTGTAATTTTATAGCTGATGTTCTGCGCCGCCGAGTCAAGGTCGGAGTAATCACCGGACTCAATGATTTTCATGTAATCGTTAACGGCGGAGGAAATTTCGGAGTTGAGGGTCATAACATTGATATGACTAACGCTGCCCTGATCCTGCAGCTGAGTCAGGTGGTCAATTTTTTCCTGGAGGGAGAGGCTTTCGTTATAAGCCTTTGCGTCCTGCTCGTTTTCAAAGGAGATTGCAATGGTCTGACCCTTTGCAACGCTCGCGCTGTCCGAAACAACGGGAACATAGGTTCGTCCCTCCGCTTTTTCAAGGATGGAGAGATTCTTTTTGTTTTCCGTCCGGTTTTCATCGCGAACAACAAAACCCTCGGCCGAAACTGTCTGTTTGTCCTTTGTTTGAAAAACATATTCGGTTTCAACGCTGCCGGTGTGGCTGAAATATATGCCCTGAACGGCATAGGCAAGAACAATCGCCGCGGCAACGCTGAGCATTATGACAACCGTTTTAAAGTTTTTTGAATTCTTCATCGGATTCACCTTTTGCTTTTTCAATGAAGCTTTGAATGATTTCAAGGCTCTTTTCAAAAAGCGAGCTTTCGCTTTCTTTGTCAATATAAAGCCAGTTGATTTTTTCGTTGCGCCTGAACCAGGAAAGCTGGCGTTTTGCGTATCTGCGCGTTTCGCGCTTCAGGTTTTCCGCCGCAGCGTCAAGGGAAAGAGAGCCGTCAAGATAAGGCTTGAGCTCCTTATAGCCGATGGCCTGCTTTGCGGTTTTTGAGTGTTCGTTTTCAAAAAAGCTCTTTGCTTCCTCAAGCAGTCCGTTTTTGAGCATCAGGTCAACCCTTGTGTTTATCCGGTCATAGAGAAACTGTCTGTTCTCTGCGGAAAGGCCGATTAAACAAAAGTCATAGCCGCTTTTTTCAATGTGGGAAAGCCTGCGCTGTTCGGTCATGGTCTTTCCCGTTGTTTCAAAAAGCTCAAGGGCGCGGACAATGCGTTTGAGGTCATTTTTATGAATTTTTTCGGCGCTCTCTTTGTCAACGGAAAAAAGCTCGTTCCAAAGCGCCTCGGTTCCCTCGCTTTGTGTGCGCAGGAGAAGTTCTTTGCGGACATCGGTTTTTTCGTAGTCAAGGAAGCTTGTGTTGTTGATAACGGTGTCAACATAAAAACCGGTTCCCCCGGCGATGACCGGAAGCTTTCCTCTTTTTGTGATGTCGTCAAGGCAGGCAAGAGCAAGATTTTTATATTCGGCAACGGAAAAGCTTTCCCAAGGCTCAACAAAGTCAATCAGGTGGTGAAAAACGCCCTGCATCTCCTCTTTTGTAACCTTTGCGGTTGCAATGTCCATTCGTTTATAAATCTGCATTGAGTCGGCGGAGATAACCTCGCCGCCGAAATGCTTTGCAATTTTCACCGCGAGCGAGCTTTTTCCGCTCGCCGTTGGGCCAACAACGGCAACGGCCAAAGGCTTTTCCACCGAACCACTCCTTTTTTACTGAATTCTTCCAAACTGTTTTTCAAGCTCATATTTGCTCATTTCAACAAGCACCGGGCGCCCGTGCGGACAATATCGGACATCATCGTTATACAGAACGCGCTCCGCAAGGGCTTTAAGCTCAGCCGTTGAGTTTTTGAATCCGGCTTTGATTGCCGCCTTGCAGGCCGCCGTGTGATATATCCGGTCAATTTTTTCCGCCTGAACGTCCGTTTTGCTAAGCAGAAGATTGTTCGCAATTTCAACAATAACGTCCGCAATATCATCGCTTTCAAGGAGCATTGGGCATTCGCGGACAATCACCGCGCCGTTCCCGAAATCTTCAAGAAGAAAGCCGCATTTTGAAAAAACATCAAGATTATCAAGTATCACGCCGTATTCGTTTTTGTTCAGCGTAACCGTCACCGGAGTGAGGAGAACCTGCGAATGCGGCTCGCTTTTTTCCATCTCCTCTTTCATGCGGTTAAAAATCACGCGCTCGTGTGCGGCGTGCTTGTCAATGATGCAGATTTTCCCGTCATATTCACAAATGATATAGGTCTTGAAAGCCTCGCCTAGAAGGCGCAGAGGCTTCGGTGGCCTTTTGTCGGTTATTGAAACGCCGGTCTGCGGTGCGCTTTGCAAAGGCTGTTTTTTTGCGCCGGAGGTTTCAGTCTGGGGCGGCTTTGCGTTTTGCGCGGCCGGTTTGTTTGGCGCGGTGGGAATTTGCTTGGAAATCTGCGGCTGTTTTTGTTCAAAATTCCTTTTGTTTTTGAATTCTGCAACCAAATCCGGCTCGTTTTCCTCTTTGATGTGGGAAAGCTTGTTGTTTTTCGGCGAAGCAAGGCTGCCTGTTTTTCCGAACTCGCTTGCAGGCATCGACTGCCAAAAATCCTTTTTTGGCGCGGAACGCTGAGGTTCATTTTGACGGGCGGCAGTTTTTTTCGGCTCGTCCTCAACCATATATAGCTGAGCCTTTTCAGGCTGTGTTTTTTGCGCAATTTTTGCAAGGTCAATCTGAACGCGTGTGTCATATTCGGTCAATGCGTTTTTCACCGCGTAATAGATTGCACCCGAGACACGCCGTTCATCACTGAAGCGCACCTCGGTCTTTGCCGGGTGAACATTGACGTCAACGGTTTGCGGCAAAACGGTTATGTTAAGCACGCAGGACGGGAATTTTCCGACCATTATTGAATTTTTATATGCGTTTTCCATTGAGGCGGCGCAGGAGCGCGACCTGATGAAGCGTCCGTTCAAAAAGAAATACTGCATTGCCCTTGACGGACGGGCAGAACTCGGCTTGCAAACAAAGCCGGAAACGCCGATTTTGTCAAGCTCATAGTTCGTTTCAATCATACCCTCGGCAAACACGCGGCCGAAAATTGAGTATATGACGGAAAGGAGCTTTCCGTCTCCGGGTGTGATGAGAGTCTGTTTCCCCTCGCGGATAAAGCGGAAGCTTATCTCCGGATGGGAGAGCGCAAGCTTATCAACAACATCGGCAACGGCGTTCGCCTCGCTGACGTCCTTTTTGAGAAACTTCATTCTTGCCGGAGTATTGTAAAAAAGGTCTCGGACAACGATTGTTGTTCCGTCCGGACAGCCGGCGGTTTCGTTCTTTGTTTCCGTTCCGCCCTCGATTGAGTAAAACGTACCGTTTTCTTCATTAACCGTTTTGGTGAAAAGTTCGATTTTTGAAACGGCGGCGATTGAAGAAAGCGCCTCTCCGCGGAAACCGAGGGTGAAAATGCTGTCAAGGTCGGAAGCGGACTTGATTTTGCTTGTTGCGTGGCTCAAAAAAGCCTTTGGAACGTCATCACGGAAAATTCCGCTGCCGTTATCGGTGATTCTTATGTATGTTATTCCACCGTTGCGGATTTCAACGGTGACAGCCGTTGCACCGGCGTCAATCGAGTTTTCGCAAAGCTCTTTGACAACCGAAGCAGGTCTTTCAACAACCTCGCCTGCGGCGATAAGCTCGGCGATATTTTTTGGCAAAACATTGATTCTTCCCACATTTTCACCGTCCTTTAAAGTATAGTTTTATTCTCACATACCCTTTGCCTTTTGCGCAAGCTTATAAAGCGTTGTGAGCGCTTCAAGCGGCGTGAGCGTGTCGGCATCGATGTTTTTAAGCTCGTCAATTATTTCATCATCGCGCTCGCTTTGAAGCGAAATTTGAAGCGGAATTTCTTCCTGTTCATCGGCCTTTTCAAAATCGGGTCTTGCTCCGGCTCTGAGCTTTCTGTCCTCGCTTTCAAGTTCAAAAAGAATCTCTCTTGCGCGGTTGACAACGCCGGAAGGTACACCGGCAAGCTTTGCAACCTCAATTCCGTAGCTTCCGTCCGCAGGGCCGCGGACAATGCGGCGCAGGAAGGTTATCGTGCTTCCGCGCTTCTTGACGGAGATGTTGTAATTTTTAACGCCGTCAAGCTTTCCTTCAAGCTCGGTCAGTTCATGGTAATGGGTTGAGAAAAGCGTTTTTGCGCCGATTTTGCGCTTGTCCGAGATATATTCAAGCACCGCTCTTGCAATGCTCATTCCGTCAAAGGTTGAGGTTCCCCTGCCAACCTCATCAAGAATAATGAGGCTGTTTTTTCCGGCGGATTTGAGGATTGAGGCAACCTCGTTCATTTCAACCATGAATGTTGACTGGCCGGAAGCAAGGTCGTCAGAAGCTCCGACACGGGTGAAAACGCTGTCGATTATTGAAAGCTCGGCGCGCTTTGCCGGAACAAAGGAGCCGATTTGCGCCATTAGACAAATGAGCGCAACTTGGCGCATATATGTTGACTTTCCAGCCATATTCGGGCCGGTGATGATTGCGCAGCGGCTGTCTGCGCAGTCAAGATAGGTATCATTCGGAACAAAGGGAGAGTCTGAAAGAACCTTTTCAACAACCGGGTGGCGGCCGTCAATAATTTCAATCACACTGTTGTCATGCATAGTCGGGCAGACATAGTTGTTTTCAATCGCGGCCGCGGCGAGCGAACAGAGAACGTCCGCAACCGCAACGGCGGACGCGGTCTGCTGAATGCGGTTATACTCCCTTGAGACAGCCTTTCTGACCTGACAGAAGATTTCATATTCAAGCTTCACGCTGCGCTCCCGGGCGCCGAGAACCTTGCTTTCAAGGTCTTTAAGCTCCTGAGTGATATATCTTTCGCAGTTTGCAAGTGTCTGCTTGCGGATATAAGAGTCCGGAACAAGAGCCTTATATGAGTTTGTGACCTCGATATAATAGCCGAAAACGCGGTTATATCCGATTCTGAGCTTCGGAATTCCGGTTTTCTCTTTTTCGGCGGTTTCAATGTCCGTGATATATTGCTTTCCGTTTTTTTCGATGTATCGCAGCGAGTCAAGCTCCTCGTTAAAGCCGTCCTTAATCATTCCGCCCTCGCGGACGGAGAACGGAGCCTCGGGGTCAATCGCCGCGTCAATCAGAGCGTGAACGTCCTCAAGCAGGTCAACGAGCGAATAAAGCTGAGAAAGATATGTGCTTTTTGTTTTTGAAAGCGCGGCCTTAACGAGCGGAAGCTGCTCAAGGGTCTGCTTTAAGGAATTAAGCTCCTTTGCGTTCGCCGTTTCATAGACGACCCTTGTGATGAGGCGCTCAATGTCAAATATATTGGAAAGAGCAAACTGAAGCTCTGAAAGCTTTGCGCCGTCTGAAACAAGCTCGTCAACGGCGTTTTGCCTTTTTGTGATTGCCGCATAATTAACAAGCGGCTTTTCGAGCCACGTTCTGAGCAGCCGTTTGCCCATTGAAGTCTTGGTTTTGTCCAGCACCCAAAGAAGGGAGCCTTTTTTTTCGCGTCCGCGCATTGTCTCGGTAATTTCAAGATTGCGCTTGGTTGAAAAATCAATTTTCATGTATTGATTTTCAGAATAAAAATTTATATCGGTAATATTTGCAACATCGTTCTTTTGAACGTCTTTAAGATATTTTATCGCCGCGCCAACGGCAATGACAGCCTCCGGACTTTCATCAACACCGGAGGAAGAAAACCTTTCCTCGGAAAAATGGGCTTTGCATAAAGCGAGGCAGGCTTCATATGAAAAGCTCTCCTCGGGATAAATTTCGCAGGAAGCCTCCATGCGTTTTGTGATGAAGGAGGCAATCGCCTTGTTTTCCGCGCAGCGTTTGTTGAGAACAATCTCACTCGGAGAAAAAACGCCAAGCTCATTGATGATTTTGTTTTCCGTTCCCTTGCCCTCAAAGCAGGTGACGTTGAGAACGCCGGTTGAAACGTCCGTGAAGCAGATTCCGCCGCCGTTTTCCGAAAGATAGACGCAGGTGAGATAGTTATTTTTTGCATCGTCAAGCATACTGTTTTCAATAACGCTGCCCTTTGTGACAACGCGGATAACGTCACGGCTGACAAGTCCTTTGGCGGTTGCCGGGTCCTCCGTCTGTTCGCATATTGCAACCTTATAGCCCTTTGAAACAAGCTTTGCAATGTAGCCGTCTGCGCTGTGGAACGGAACGCCGCACATCGGCGCGCGTTCATCAAGGCCGCAGCTTTTTCCGGTGAGGGTCAGCTCAAGCTCTTTTGAGGCGGTTTTTGCGTCATCAAAAAACATTTCATAAAAATCGCCGAGGCGAAAGAACAAAATCGCGTCCGGATATTGCTTTTTGATTTCAAGATACTGCTTCATCATCGGGGTCATTTCCGCCATTTTGCTTTTCCCTCTTTCTTTTTTAACTTCCCGCTCCGCCGACCGTTTTCAGGCCGGCGGAAAAATTTGAGCTTAGTG
The DNA here is from genome assembly GCA_002438505.1 of Ruminococcaceae bacterium UBA6416. GTDB lineage: Bacteria > Bacillota > Clostridia > Oscillospirales > Acutalibacteraceae > UBA6857. The sequence continues at coordinate 15,415 of DJPI01000074.1, forward strand.
GTGGCAGTCGGACGAGCAGCTTTCGCAATCGCAGCCGCAGCTGTGCTGTTCTTCCGGCTCGCAGGTTGCGGGGTCTGCGCCGTTGACGCAAAGGCCGAGAATCTGCATAACATAGTTCATCATGTCATCAATTTCTTTTCTTGCGGCCTCATAGGCTTTCATTCTTTCGTTGCCCATGAACTTGTCATAAACGGCGTTGAATTCGCGCTCATATTCGGCCATCTTTTCCGCATCGGGCTTTTCCTGAGCGGCCTCGCGCTGATAGTTCATCTGAACAAGCTGAATTTGACCCATGAGGTCAAGAAGCTCGGGATCCTTTTCATTCTCTTCTCTTGCCTTTGCAAAAGCGAGATATCTTTC
>DJPI01000074.1:15815-16001 GCA_002438505.1 Ruminococcaceae bacterium UBA6416
GCGCCGAGTTCGCGTGTGAGTTTGATTACGTCCATGTGGTATACTCCTTGTGAAAAAAATAATATATTGATAGCCGCAGAAAACTGCGTTTTATCCTTGGGATATGAGCTCTCCTTTAAGAACCCATGTTTTCGGCTCTGTGACCTCAACCGTGGCGAACGAGCCGATAAGCTCATCCTTTCCGTC
>DJPI01000016.1 GCA_002438505.1 Ruminococcaceae bacterium UBA6416
CAAAAGTAACCCTGCGGAGCGAGAAAACGTAAAAAGAAAGCAAAAGCTTTCAGATAAAAGATAGCGATAAGAAAACGGGAGCCTCACGAGACTCCCGTACGAATTTAAATGTTAAATTTTGGGTGTTTACAGCTTAAATTCATCCTCGGTAAACTCGGCGTTCAGCTTGACCCTTTTCGGAACACGCTTGAGTGGGTCGTAGCGGAAAGAGGAACAGCAGTCCTCAAAAGCAACAACACCGCGCTTTTTGCAAAGGACAACGCTCCTGTCAGAGGGAATGACACCTTTTTGGCAGTGTCCGCAGCATTTTTCATAGTTATTGCCGTCAAAAAGCTTTTGTCTCATATGCGGCCTCCTTTGCTCAATATGCTCAAATATGAAGCTATTATATCACACGCTGTGCGACATTTCAACCGGAATTTTCTTTCCGCTTTTTTGAAAGAACAAAGTTGTTCCCCAGCATCAGCAGCGCACACATTGCAACAAGACAAAACGAAAGAAAAAAAGATGAACCGCAGGAATATGAAACGGCTGTTTCTGTGTTCAAAAATGTTGGAACGGCCTGCGGAAAAAGCTTCAGCAAAAACGAGCAGACCGCGGCGGAAAGCGCACCGTGAAGAAGCCTGAAAGAAAAAAAGACCGAAAGCCTGAGCTTTGAAAGAATCACGTCCTCCATCACCTGGAAATGGGTGCAAAGTCCACCCCAGCCAACAATTCCGGCAATTATCTCAACCGGAAGAACGCGGCAGCAACGCCGACAGCCGCAGGTGACCTCAAGAAGTGCGCCGCAGAAAAGAGAGGCGCTTTCCCCCGGAAACAATCTGTCCGTGACGGAAAGCACGGCTGAGAAAAACAAAACGGAAAAACAGATGAAAAGCATTGACCGTCCGGCACTGCCGATTGCGCTCACAATGCTTTTTGAAAACGGCGTGAACTGCTCATTGACGGAAAGAACGGGCGCTTCTTCAGCCTTCTCACCTTCTTCGGTGCTGACAAGGCGCGAAAAAAGCCCAAGAAGAAACGATGAAATAATGACCGAAAAAAAGACGGCCGCACCGCTCTCCTTTGAGCCGAGCATCATTGCTCCAACAGCACCGAAAGCAAAGGACGGCGAGGGATTGACGGCAAAAAGCAAAAGGCGGCGAAAGTCACGCCCCGTGATAAGCCCCTTTTCATAAAGCTGACGGGCACAAAATGAAGCAGTCGGATATCCGCCGACAAGGCTGACAAGAACAGGACAAAAGCACGCGCCGCTCAAGGAAAAAAGGCGTGAAATCACCCGTTTGAAGGCCTTTCCGGTTTTTTCGCAAAGGGGGCCGGAAACAAATATTCCGGAAACCACCATGAACGGAAAGAGCGAGGGAACAACAACCGAAAGACACAGCGTCAATCCCTCACTGACGCTTTTTGCCGTTTCCTGCGGATAAAGCAAAAAGAAAAATGAAAGGAGAAAAAGAAAAAACGCGATTGCCCCAAAGCGCAAGAAAGCAAGCCCTTTCAGGCTTTTAAAAGCTCTTTTGAAATCTCTTTTTGAAACTTTTTTCACTGCAAAACGCACCCTCTTTCAATTAATACTTATGCTGCTTTTTTGGGTGATATCATCGTATCTGAAAGCATATTTTGATATTGATAAGCTTTGAAAGGAATGGTTTGCAATGCCAAAAAAACTCAGAGGAAGAATTGAAGAGCTTGCCGCGCTCGGCGCGGAAAATGAGCTGCGGCTTCCGCACATTGAGCTTTCCTCAAACCGCGAGGCAACGGTTGAAGGCTCCTGCGGAATCATTGAGTATGACCAAAGCGTTGTCCGCCTCAACTGCCGGGGAATCACGGTCAAATTCAGCGGAGACTGCCTTTGCATCAACAATCTTTCCGCCGACCGCGTCAGCGTTACGGGAGACATTGTCTCGCTTGAATTCGGAACATGAAGGGAGTGAAAGAGAGTGTTTGAGCTTTTCAGACTTTTTTTCGGCTATGTGAGGTTTCGTGCATACGGCGGCTTTGGCGAACGCTTTGTTAATCTTTGTGAAAGGCAGAAAATCAAGGTGCGCTCGCTCGTTTTTAACGCGGCCGCTCTTGAGGGCTTTGTGACCGCGCGCGATTACAAAAAGCTGCGCGGTGTTTCAAAAAAGAGCGGAATGAAGCTTTCCTGCCTTTCAAAACACGGATTGCCGTTCTTTGTTTTCAAAAACAGGAACAGGGTCGGGCTTGTTTTCGGCGCGGCTTTTTTTGCGGTTTTCATGTGCATCATGTCTCTGTTTGTTTGGAGCGTTGACACGGTCGGCAGCGAAAACCTCAGCAGCGAGGAAATTTTGGAAACGGCAGAAAAGTTCGGCCTTTCGCCGGGTGCGTTCAAGCCGAAAATTGACGTTCATGAGCTTTCCGATTCAATGATAACGGAATTGAACGGGCGTTTGCTTTGGGCGGCGGTCAACATCTCCGGCTGCCGCGCCGTTATTGAGGTTCGCGATTACATTCAAAAGCCGGAAAGCAAAGCCTACGGCGAGCCGTGCAACATTGTTGCCGATTTTGATGGGCTTTTGCTCTCCTTGCAGGTGTATAACGGAACAAAGGCCAACCGCGAGGGAAACGGCGTTAAGAAGGGAGATCTGCTCATCAGCGGAATTGTTGAAAACCGCAATTTCTCCAGCGTTTTCCGCGAGGCACGGGGAAAAGCAACCGCTTTCCACAAAGATACACTCACCTTTTCCGTGCCTGAAAAGGAGGAGCGCCGTGTCTATGTTAAAGAGGACAGCGTGAGCTTTCTGCGCTTTTTTCACCTGAAAATACCGCTCGGATTTTTCAAAAAGGGCGGAAGCTTTGAGCGGTATGAAAGTGAAAAGCAGCTCAAACTCAAAGGTATTCCCCTTCCGTTTTCCGTTGTTAAGGAAACGCGGCTGTATTACTCCGAAACAAAAAAGACGGACGAAAACGCCCTTGAACGTGCGCTTGACGGCTACACGGCTCAGGCGTTTGAAAGATACGGCAATACTCTCGTTTTGAAAACGGCAATATCGCTTTCAAAAAACAAAGCCGGGATAACCGTTTCCGGCGAGAATGAATGCATTGACTTTATGGGCAAAAAGCAAAAACTTTTGCTTGAAACGGATTGATTTTTCGGTGAAAACGGCGAGAAAAATCTTCCCTTTTTTGTTCACAAATTCAAAAACTGTGGTATAATATATCCGCCAAATATATTAGACAGAAGTTTGCTAAGGAGTGTTGCCCGGTTGGAGCGCATTGTCAATATTGAAAGAATTGAACACGCAGTCAGTCTGTTCGGTTCGTTTGATGAAAATATCAAGCTTATTGAAAACGAATTTTCCGTTTCCGTTGTCAGCCGCGGAAGCGAGCTGAAAATTCAGGGCGATGAGGAGCATTGCGCACTCGCCGAACGCGCGGTCAACGGCTTGCTCTCCCTTGTTTCAAAGGGCGAGGCTTTGGGCGAACAGAACGTCCGATATGTTATCTCCCTTGTTAAAGAAGGAAATGACGACAAGCTCTCTCAAATGGGCTCGGACTGCGTTTGCATCACCGCAAAGGGAAAGCCCGTTAAGGCCAAAACCCTCGGCCAGAAAAGATATATTGAGGCGATTAAAAACAACACCATTGTGATTGGTGTCGGCCCCGCCGGAACGGGAAAGACCTATCTTGCCGTTGCAATGGCCGTCAGCGCTTTCAGAGCGAAGGAGGTCAACCGTATTATCCTGACCCGTCCGGCCGTTGAAGCAGGAGAAAAGCTCGGCTTTCTTCCCGGCGATTTGCAGCAAAAGGTTGACCCTTACCTCAGACCGCTTTATGACGCGCTGTTTGATATGCTCGGCCCGGAAAGCTTTCAGCGCTATCAGGAGCGCGGAAACATTGAGGTTGCTCCGCTTGCATATATGCGCGGCCGCACCCTTGACGACAGCTTCATAATCCTTGACGAGGCGCAGAACACAACAACCGAGCAGATGAAAATGTTTCTGACCCGGCTCGGCTTCAACTCAAAAATTGTTGTCACCGGCGATATTACGCAGATTGACCTTCCGGACGGAAAGCGCTCCGGTTTGGTTGACATAATCAAGATACTCAAAAATGTTGACGATATTGAAACCATCCGTTTTTCGGAAAAAGACGTTGTTCGTCACAGGCTGGTTCAGGATATCATCAAGGCATATGAAAAATATGAGGAGGCGCACAAAAGAAAATGAAAGACAGAGTCAAAGTCATCATCAGCAACAACCAACACGTTGAAAAAATTCCAACGGGTGTGCGGATGCTCATCAGACGCTGCTGCATTGCCGTTCTTGTTAACGAGCACTTCAAAGGTCCGGCGGAAATCAGCGTTTCAATCGTTGATGATGAAGAAATACATAAGCTCAACCTCAAATATCGCGGTGTTGACCGTTCAACGGACGTTCTCTCCTTTCCGCTCGGTGTTAACGGTGTATATGACATAAACAATGACACGGGAGCGCAGATGCTCGGTGATATTGTCATCTCCATTGAGCACGCCATCAAGCAGGCGAAGCTTTACGGCCACACCTTTGACCGCGAGATTGCTTTCCTCACCGTCCACTCAATGCTTCATCTCCTCGGCTATGACCACGAGCCGGGCGGACTTGAACTTGTTCGGATGAGGGAAAAGGAGGAGGCCGTTCTCACTCAGCTTGGCCTTGTTCGCAGCGGAAGTTATTACACAATGGAAGAATGAAAGAAAGGAAGCCGGAAAAGGCCGCTTTTGATGACGGCTTATTCCGGCGTTTTTTTAAGTTATGGATAATTATAAAAAACTTTTCAAGAGCTTTTATTACGCTTTTTGCGGAATACTCAGAACAATCAAAACCGAGCGCAATATGCGCATTCACCTGACGTGTCTTGTTTATATGTTTTCTTTCCTCGGCTTCACGGACTGGTTCGTTTTGAGCCGTACCGACTGGGCGGTGCTTGCGGTGACGAGTGCGCTTGTCATTGGCGCGGAGCTTTTCAACACCGCGATTGAAAACGCCGTTGACCTTCAGACCAGGGAGTATAACGAATACGCCAAAAGGGCAAAGGACGCGGCCTCCGGTGCGGTTCTTGTTTGCGCAATCGGTGCGGTTGCGGCCGGGCTTTTCATTCTTCTTCAGCCGGAGGCGTTTTCAAAAATGTTTGAATTTTTCCGCGCCGAGCCGCTGATGTTTGCGCTGTTTGCGCTCAGCATTATTCCGGCAACGCTGTTCATTTTTTGGGGTTCCAAACGCTAGATGCCGGATATTTTAATTTTGAAGCAAGGCTCATTATGTTTAGGTGGAGCCTGAGTTATTTTAGATAATAG
>DJPI01000027.1 GCA_002438505.1 Ruminococcaceae bacterium UBA6416
GATAACCAACTTCCTTCAAAGTATAGAAGATGGAGAAGAGATGACCTTAGCCGATAAAGAGAAGGCTTATCTCTGGTTTATCAGCTTTGTATATCGATTGAGAAACGCATTATTTCATGAGATCATTGATCCGCTGAATGATGAGTGGCAGGTGATTTTCAAAAATTCCTATCATGTGCTAAAGCAGGTTGTGGACCAAAATATTTGGCGCTTAAAGCAACTGAAACTTCTTCCGTTAGCAAGCCAAGCGGCGGCAGAGGAAGATTACAATCGTGAACCGCCTCCTGATATTGACTGGCCTACCAATGAAGAAGCAAAGTTTACATGGTTCCATTCTGAAATGTTAAAGCTTAGCAAAGATGGAGCGAGAGTCTTGCTTAAGGGTAAGATTGATTTTGCTGAACATCATTACGAGACAGAGTGCACGGTTAGGTGGAATGAATCTCTATCTGAGACTGCAATTAAAAATGCTAGCATCACAAGCGTGGTAGATTCTCAAGAAAAGGAACTCGCCGCTGCAATTTGACATATTGGAGGTGGGCATGGGATGAGGCAAAACATAAAAGCAAAAGAAACATATTATGATGGCTATAGATTCAGAAGTCGCCTTGAAGCAAGGTGGGCTGTCTTCTTTAATAACATTGGCCTTGAGTATGAGTATGAAATGGAAGGCTTTGATATGGAAGAATGCTCTTACTTGCCTGACTTCTATATCCCATCTATTGACAGATGGTTTGAGATCAAAGGCCAGCCACTAACAGTTTCTGAAGTTCAAAAGTGTGAGCAATTCTGTCGGCGCAAAGATAATGAGAATATCAAGTTTTCTATATTGATTGGGGCACCGAAGCCGTTAATGTTAGAGGAAGAAGATTTTAGTATTCTTGGAATCCGTGAGTATACTTGGCAGTGGCCATCTCAGATGTATCCAAGCGATACTCTGCTGTTAGCGCAGGGTTTAACCAGAGAAGAATACTATTCGAGATTCTTGCCTGCTATATGGAAAGTGGATGGTGTAGACGACAAGTTGCTAATTAGGGCGATTCGAGAAGCTCGATCTGCACGTTTTGAGTTTGGCGAAACACCAAAAGGGCGATAGACATTTTCCTTAACATCATAAAAACGAATTAATACATTGAATCTGCGCAAAAGGGCATCCTGTTCGAGTATGAAATAGGATGCCCTTTTTGTTGCACATAGTAATTTTTGAACTTCGACACAACCTGTGTCGAAGTTGCCTGCATCACTTCTCCGCAACTTGCGGCGAAGTGTTTTTTTAACTTCTGCCCAAGTTGGGCAGAAGTTGGATTTTGGACTTCCGACCAACTTGGTTGGATGTTATTTTTTATTCCCGACAACTTGTCGGGAAGTTAATTTCAGAAATTCTGTCCAACTTGGGCAGAATTATTTTTTTGCAAATTTTTCCCGAAATGCTTCTAAAAACGCCTTTCCCGTCGGCTACCATTTGAGGAAAGCTGTGGACAAAATGCGGTTCTCACCGGCTACCACTTGAAGGGAAATCTTTTGCACAGGGGACGAAATCGGCTGTTTTTTCTGGTGGTATATGAAGAAAGTTTTCAAAAATCCGTTGATAAATCGCTCCTAAATATCCTAACCAATAGAGGGATCTTTTTCTGATTCCGTTGAAAATCGCTTTTCGAAATTCCGAATATAGTGAGAGACTTTCAGAAACTTGACGCATGAGTTATGTATCTGTATAATTGTGGTACAACTGAATACCAATGTTCTACCATAGGTCGGAATCATCCGACACGGTATCGGCACACCGGAAGTGCCGAATTGCTCCACCACGCCTTTGGTTCTGTTGGCGGGAGCTGTAGAGAGCAGAACCCGACTTTGAATTTTCAGAGCCGATTACATAGAACATCACTTTGAAGCGAGAGCTATGCTCCCGCCAATTTCTGATGCTCTGTGTAATCGGCTCTTTTTGTTTTCTTCTACATCCAACAACTGAATGACCGTCCGAATGGGATATGACTTTGCGATGACATGAGCGAAGCAACGCCGGGGTGAGACTCCTGGGCAGGAACGACATTCGCATGAAACGGCAAAAGCAAAAGTGCGGCAAAGTGTCAACTTGACACTTTGCCAAAAACGCAAAAAACGAAAAGGCTGGGTAGCGTAGAGCAAGATTCTACCATGGGTCCAAATTTCGCCATCCGCTCATTTTGTCCCTTATGGAATCTTGTTGGGGAGTGCCTTCCCCAAACCCTGCATCTGTTCTGCTTTTGCAGAAGCGACGGCATCCGCCGACCAACCATTTTCAAAAATGAAGGAGGAACCGAATGACCAAAACCTACAACACACCGAAACGCACACACATCGTAAAAACCCGTCTGGACGATGAAGAACACGCCGAATTTCTCCACCGCATGGAGCTTTTCGAAATGAGCCAAGCGGAGTTTATTCGTGAAGCCATCTCCGGTGCGATCATCAAACCGACCATCGTGGCAACATTGGTCAGCGACGATCTGCTCGCAGCCATCGGCAAGTTGACCGTTGAGTACGGAAGAATCGGCAACAACCTCAATCAGATTGCCCGACACCTCAATGAATGGCGTAGTCCTTATCCTGCGATGGCAAAGGAATTACAGGATGCCGCCACTGATCTCGCCACGCTGAAATTTGAAGTGATGAAAAAGGTAGGTGATGTTGTTGGCAACATTCAAGCATATAAGCTCTAAAAATGCTGACTACTCCGCCGCCGAAGCCTATCTCACTTTTGAGCATGACGAGTTTACCATGAAGCCCACCCTGGACGAAAACGGCAGGCTTATCCCCAGACAGAATTACCGCATTTCTACGCTGAACTGCGGTGACGAAGATTTTGCGATTGCCTGTCTCCGTGCCAACCTCCGCTACGGCAAAAATCAAAAACGGGAAGATGTCAAAAGTCATCACTATATCATTTCTTTTGATCCCAAGGATGTTCCCGACCACGGATTGACCGTAGATTTGGCGCAGAGCCTTGGTGAGAAATTCTGCAAGGAACACTTTCCCGGTCATCAGGCTATTGTCTGTACACACCCCGACGGACACAACGGCAGCGGCAATGTTCATGTACACATCGTTATCAATTCTCTGAGAATTATGGAAATCCCGTTCATGCCGTATATGGACAGACCGTGCGATACCCAACCGGGCATGAAGCACCGATGCACCAATGCAGCTATGGAGTATCTTCGCTCTGAAGTCATGGAGATGTGCCACGATGCAGGGTTGTATCAGATTGATCTGCTGAACGGCAGTAAGATAAGAGTGACCGAGCGTGAGTATTGGGCAAAGAAAAAAGGGCAGCTTGCGTTGGATGAAGAAAACGCTGCTCTTGCCGAACAGGGCTTGCCCATCAAGCAAACCAAGTTTGAAACCGACAAAGACAAGCTCCGTGAAGAAATCTGCATAGCGCTTTCCGATGCTGTCAGCTTTGAGGACTTCACAGAAAAACTTCTCCGCCGTGGCATCACCGTCAAGGAGAGCCGAGGGAGATTGTCATATCTCACCCCCGACAGGCCACGCCCCATCACGGCACGGAAGCTGGGTGATGATTTTGATAAAACGGCTGTGTTCGCCGCATTTGTCAGAAATGCAAAACAGGTCAGAACGAAAACACCTCTCGTTCATTCTGCACCGACCATGCAGGACTTCATCAAACAACAAAACTCTGTCAGCCGTGTGGTGGATATGGAAACTGCTAAGACCAAAGGCAGATGTTACGAGAATTGGGCAAAGAAATACAATCTCAAAAATGCCAGTCGAGCCTTTGTGCTGTATCAGGAAATGGGATTTGATTCTCCCGAAGCATTGGCTGCCGCTTGCGATGCTGCCCATGAGAAGCTAAGTGATATTCGCACCAAGATGAAAACGATTGAAGCTGCCATCAAGGAAAAGAAAGCATTCCGTAACCAAGTAACAAATTACCACAAGACAAGGTATGTGGTTGATGAGCTGAAAGCCTGCAAGAATGAAAAAGCCCGTCAGAAATATCGTGACGATCACGACAGCGACTTCATCATTCTGAACGCCGCCAAACGCTATTTTGATTCCAAGGGTTTGAAGAAGCTGCCGAGTCATAAGGCATTGCAGACGGAAGTAGAACAGCTCATCAAGGAGAAAAACGAGCTTTACAACCAGTACCAGACCGCTAAAGAAGAAGTACAGAGGCTCGATACCATTCGCCATAATCTTGAACAGACTCTTGGCAGAAAGATCGAACACAAGAAAGAACAGGAGCGTTAACTCTTTCCCTTCAATTCCATTCCCTTCCGGCAAAGTGCCAAGTTGGCACTTTGCCGCCATCAAACCAAAGAAAGGATTTTTATATGGCTAAAAACAAGAAAGCAATCGACATGACACCCGAAGAACTGAACGAGTGGCTGGCATCCTTGCCCGCACCGAAAGATGATTTACCTCGCCTGCCATTCTCTGACCTCGATCCGTATTTCAAAATGGAGCATACGCCACATGAGCAGGTGCAGACCCGTTTGTTTAACGAGGACGGGCATCTGACCGTTCGTAACTACTGCGCCATGGCACTGCCCCAAATTACTGTTACACTCCGTTCTGGTCGAACCATCTACCGCTTCAACGGAAGCTACGACGGAACTCGCAGCCTGCCTGCTAAGGTTCTTGACCACATGGCAAAGAGTGCAGACCGAGACTAACGACAAAGGAGACAAATGCACAGATGTATGATATAATCAATGCAAGCAATCCTGTATTGGCAGACTGCCCGACGATTAAGGAGGAACAAGATATGAATAGGCAGTCTGACAAAATAACTGCTATCTATTGTAGATTGAGTCGTGATGATGAACTCACAGGCGATAGCAACAGCATTGTCAATCAAAAGGCGATTCTCAAAAAATACGCAAAAGAACAGGGTTTCCGAAATATCCAGTTTTTCGTGGATGATGGTTACTCCGGTGCCAACTTCAACAGACCCGATTGGAAGCGCATGATCGAACTGGTGGAGAATGACAAAGTCGGCATTCTTATTGCCAAGGATATGAGCCGTATCGGCAGAAACTATCTGGAAGTCGGCTTTTACACCGAGGTACTTTTCGTCGAACACAATGTCCGCTTCATCGCTGTGAACAGCGGTGTGGACAGCGCCAATCAGCAGGACAATGATTTCACGCCGTTCCTTAACATTATTAACGAGTACTATGTTAAGGACAGCAGCAAGAAAGTCCGAGCCGTCATGAAGCAAAAAGGCGAAGCCGGTGAGTATCTGACAACCAATCCGCCCTACGGCTACATGAAAGACCCTGACAATCCCAAGAAGCATTGGATCGTAGATGATGAAGCCGCAGCCGTTGTCCGTCAGATCTTTGCTTGGTGCATGGAGGGCTATGGCCCCTCGCAGATTGCGCACAAGCTGAAAGACGCAAAGGTGGAATGTCCAACCGTTCATTGGATGAAAATGGGACGCAATGCCCCTGCCAAAACTCCTGATGATCCTTATGGATGGGTGCCGGACACAGTTTCCGGCATACTGGAGAAACAGGAATACCTTGGTCATACGGTCAACTTCAAGACCCGCAGGCAGTCGTACAAAACAAAAAAGAAACTCGAAAATCCCCGTGAAGAATGGAAGATTTTCGAGAACACCCATGAAGCCATTATTGACGAAGAAGCCTTTGCCCGTGTGCAGGAACTTCGCAAAAACAAACGCAGACCTACCAGAACAGGCAAGACCAATATGTTCTCCGGTCTCGTCCGCTGTGCCGATTGCGGCGAGAAATTGTACTACTGTACCAGCAAGAGCTTTGAAACCCGACAAGATCACTTCATCTGCTCCACTTCCCGCAAACGTGGCAAAGATGTATGCGAAACGCATTTCATCCGTGCAGTTATGCTGGAGGAAGGAACCTTGCAGCATCTGCGTTTGGTGCAGCTTTGCATTGCAGACTACGAAGATGCGTTCCGTAATGCGTTGGGAGCAAAAAGAAGTGCAGAGGTTAAGAAAGAACTTGCCGCCAAGAGAAGAACGCTGCAAAAGTCCGAAAACCGTCTGGCTGAACTGGACAAGCTGTTCAAGCGTATTTATGAGGATATGGTCAACGGGAAACTGTCTGAAGCTCGTTTTCAGATGTTGTCTGATGATTACGAGCAGGAGCAGGAAGAACTGAGAGCCAAGATTGAAATGCTCAAAAATGAAATACAGAATCAAGAAGATCAAGCGGAGAATGTCGATCGGTTTATCCGCGTGGCAAAGAAACATCTGTATCTGGAAAAGCTGACTCCCGATGCGCTGAATGACATGGTGCAGGCCGTATATGTCCATGCACCGGACAATTCCAGTGGACAGAGGATACAGAATGTAGACATCAGCTACAACTATATCGGCATACTCCCCGCCAATTTACTCTATGACATTATAAACGGAAAGGCGGCATGATTACTCATGCCGCCTCCCTGAAAACATTATACTGTTTTATTGAGCCGCTCCCTTCGGGGCGGTTTTTTTGCGTGTATTTGTTGCTATTGCGCAAGGATTATGATATCATAATCAGAAGTAATTATCCGGGGAGGGATTCATATGAAATCATTCATTGCGGCGATTTTGAGCTTCTTCATGATGCTTTCATCGCTTTTCGGTCTTGCGGACAAGGGGACTGCGGAAAAAATTCAGCGCTTTTTGAATTCTTCAGACAAGGTCAGCGTTATTGTTGAGCTTGAGGAGGGCGGACTGCTTGATTCGGTGAAAAATTCCGAGGAACGCAAGGAGCTTCTTTCTTCATATCTTGAAAGCGGTCAATATCAAAAGCTCAAAAACGCGCAGGAAAAGGTTAAAAAGCTCATCAGGAAAAACATTTCCGCCGCAAGCTTCAAAAATTCATTTTCATATTCGTTTGTCATGAGCGGCTTTTCGCTTGTTCTTCCTTATAAGTACATTTCCGCTCTTGAAAAGCTTCCCGGCGTGAAAAGCGTGAGCATTGCTCCGCGATACAGCCAGCCCAATGACGCGGAAAGCGAGCAGGAGCTTGACGGCAGGTTTGACCATAACCGTTTTACCGGTCTTTCAAAGGCGCATGAAAACGGCTTCACGGGAAAGGGACTTGTCATCGCCGTTCTTGACACCGGCTTTGAATGCAGCCATGAGGTTTTTTCCTCCGGTGTTGCCGACCCGACTCTTTCAAAAAATGATATCAATAAAATTACAACCTTTAAGGTTCTCAACACGATAGTTCCGCGCTGGGGCGTGAACTATTACTCGGAGAAAATTCCGTATATCTGGGATTACGCCGAAATTGACAAAACCGTTGATAACGAGCACTCCGACCACGGAACTCACGTTGCCGGAATTGCCGCCGGAAAAAGCGCGGCGATGACAGGCGTTGCGCCGGACGCGCAGCTTCTTTTGATGAAAACCTTTGGCGATGAAAAAAACTCCGTTGCAAAAGGGGAAACGAACCTTGCCGCTCTTGATGACGCGGTGAAGCTCGGCGCGGACGTTGTCAACATGAGCCTCGGCTCTCCCTGCGGACAGAATTATGACGATCCCATTTCCGCCCTTGTTTATAAAAAGCTTCAAAAAAGCGGAATTGCCGTTTCCTGCTCCGCCGGAAATGAGGCAAGCATGGGTGAAAATGATGCCGTCTATGGCAGTGAGAGAATGAACGCCGACCTTTTTGATTATGGAACTGTCGGCTCCCCGGCGAGCTATAAGCAGCCGATGGCGATTGCCTCCTCTGCCATTTCCGGAAATGAGTCACAAAGGCCGGAGGTTCTGAACATTGAAAATGTTGGCTCAATCAAGATGTCCTCATTTTCCTCCTGGGGCGTGACGGCCGATTTGCGGCTCAAGCCCGAGATAACGGCGCCTGGAAGCGATATTTATTCAAGCATTCCCGGCAATACATACAGATATATGAACGGAACGTCAATGGCGGCTCCGTATTACACCGGAGCGTTTGCCGCCGTCAAGCAGTATGTTAACGAAAAGCTTCCCTCCGTTGAAAAAAAGGACAGGGCGGAATTTGTCAACAGCCTTTTGATGAGCACCGCCGTTCCGTTCTCCGCTTTCGGAGAGAGCACATATTATTCTCCGAGGCGTCAGGGTGCAGGCTTGCTCAATCTTGAAAACGCTATTGAAAGTCCGGCGTATCTCACTCAAAAAGACGGCGTTTCAAGACCGAAAATTGAGCTCGGCGAGGATACGGACGGTGTTCTTGAATTCTCCTTTAAGGTTCATAATTTTTCGCAGAGAAATGTTGCTTACACTCTGCGTGAGGCTGTTTTAACGGATAGCTGCACGGTGACAAAAGACGGAGAATATATCAATACCCTTGAGGCCACGGCAATTAAAAAGCCCGATTATTCCGCTGTGTACTCCTCGGGTGCGGAAAACGGCTGCGTCAGCCTTGCTCCCGGAGAAAGCAAAAACATTTCCGTGAAAATCACCGTCTCGCAGGAAATTATTGAAAAGCAGCGCGAAAAATTCAAAAACGGCTTCTTCATTGACGGCTTTGTTTTCCTTGAAAGCGGAGAGGAAAAGGTTCCCGCGCTTTCAATCCCGTTTGTCTCCTTCAACGGAGACTGGTCAAATCCTCAGCTTTTTGATAACACGATCTATGACAGCGAACCGTCATATCTCGGAGAGCAGTGGGGACTTATGGTTACAGATGGCGAAAGCTATTATCCGCTCGGTGCGAATATTTTTGAAAGCTCAGAAAAGTGCGGCATTGACACAAAATACTGTGCATATTCCGAAAACGCCCTCAAAAGCAAGCTCAAAAATCCTTATGTCACCGTGAGCATTGGCCTCATCAGAAACGGAAAGCGGATGGATTATAACCTTTTCACAAAGAGCGGAATTTTCCGTTACTGCGGTTCCTCGCTTCTTGAATACGCGCGCAAGACCAATAACCCCTCAAAGCCGGAAACCGGTGTTCTTTGGGGCGGAAAAAGGGGTCTTGTTGACGGACAGAGTTATGTCTATAAGGTTTCAACAACTCCGGCAAATTACAAGAGCAAAAGAGTCACCATCTCGTTCCCGTTTGTTGTTGACAACGAGGAGCCGACCGTTGAGTCTGCGGAATACAGAATTGAAAACGGCGAGGCACTTCTCACCGTAAAAATCAAGGATAACCGCTATGTTATGGGCTTTGAAATGTTCGGCGCCGATAATCGTTCGCTCGGAAAAGTGTCTTTCAAAAACCTTGAAAAGGAAAACGGGGTTTATACCTGCACCGTGAATGTCAGCGAAAAGAGCAGGAAGAACCTTTCAAATCTTTCAAACATCAGGCTTTATATTCTTGACTATGCCTATAATGAGGCCGGCTGCAGCCTTTCCCTTTCGGGTGAAATTCCGGAAAGCGGCGTGTCTGTTGTTTTGGCAAATTCAAATCTTGCTGCTTATCGTTTTGAATCCGCTCCGGTTGTCAGCTTTGAAAACAGCTTGAAGAATAGCTGAAGCATATTTTAAAAGTGAAAATATAGAAAGGGATGCTTATAAATGCACAAAAGTCAGCTCACAAAAAGAAAGAAGTTCGGCTATTGCGGCGGAATTGCCGCCGAGTCAATTCTTTATAATATGTATTACACCTATTATCTTGTTTTTCTGACGGATGTTGCCCATATGAATCCTGCGCTTGCTTCAACGGTCAGCCTCATTTCCGTCATATGGGACGCCGTTACCGACCCGATTATCGGTCACTTTGCAGACAAAAAGGGAGCGGACAAGCGCAAGTTCATGCTGCGTGCGGCTTTCCCGATGGGAATCACCTTCATTGCGGCGTTCATTCCGCTCGGAGACGCGGGAGACGCTTTCAAGTTCATTTTCTATACTGCAATGACAATGTGCTTCTGGCTTGCATACACGGTATACACAATTCCATATTATGCCGTTGTTGCCGAAATTACGGAGGACTATGATGAGCGCACCGATATCCGCGGAAAAAGCTCGCTTTTCAACACTGTTGCAATTCTTATCGGAAACGCGGTTCCGGCGGCTTTGCCCGGTGTGATTATCGGAATGGGCGTCAGCGCCTCCCTCGGCTGGCTGACAACCGCGGCCGTGCTCTCTGTTCTTGCAGTGATTTCCGCCGTTGTTGCTTCATTGAGCCTGCGCGGAATTGAGCTTAAAAAGGCCTCAGATACCGGCGAGGCGCAGGAAAAGGTCAGGGTGTCGGAGTATCTTCAGATTCTCAAAATGAAACCCTTCCGTTGGTTTGTTTTGTTTGTTTTCTTTTTCCTCATTTCATCATCAATGATTCAGTCAAACTTTGCTTATCTTGTTCAGGCAAGACTCGGAATGGATGACAGCGGAATGGTTATTGTCATTCTCACCCTTGTTCTTTCAATGGGTATTATGATTCCGGTTGTCACAAAACTTGCGGAAAAAACAGACAGAAGAAAAACCGGAATCATCTTTTTTTCAATCATGCTTGTCGGACTGATTGTTATCAAGTTCATCGGAATCAACTCAACGCCGATGCTCATTGCTTCCGTTTTCACGGTTGCGCTCGGTCTTGCGTGCTTCTGGACAATTTTCTATTCCATGGCCTATGACCTTGTTAAGGTTGATGAGTTCATTAACGGAAAGCGGCGCGAGAGCATGATCACCGCTTTTCCGCAGTTCTTCCAGAAGTTCGGTGCGGCAATCGGAATGTGGATAGTCGGTCAGGTTCTCAATTACGGCGGATATGACGGAAACCTTTCCGCTCAGCCGGATTCGGCAAAAGCCGCGATTGAAAACATTGCAACGGTCATTCCGGCCTGCTTCCTTGTTGTTGCAATCATCGGAATTGTTCTTTATCCCGTAACAAAGGAGCGTTTTGCCCTGCTTTCTCAGCAGCTTGAAAGAAAGCGCGCCGGTGAAGAATACACCGCAGACGGACTTGAAAAACTGATTTAACAGAGGAATTTTATGCTGAGTGTTAAAAACGTCACAAAAAGATATGGAAAGTTTGTTGCAAACAACGGTGTCAGCTTTGACATCGGAGACGGAGAAATTGCCGTTCTCCTCGGACCGAACGGCGCCGGAAAGTCAACAATAATCAAGTGCATCTGCGGCCTGCTGCGCTTTGAGGGTGAAATTACCCTTGACGGAAAGGAAAACAAAAGCCTTGAGGCGAAAAGAATCCTCGGCTATGTTCCGGAAATGCCGGCCGTTTATGACCTTCTCACTGTCCGCGAACACCTTGAATTTATGCTGCGCTCATATAAAATTGAGGATGACGGAACGGCTGACAGGCTTCTTGCGCGCTTTGAGCTGCTTGACAAAAAAGACAAGCTCGGAAAAGAGCTTTCAAAAGGAATGCAGCAAAAGCTTTCAATCTGCTGCGCCCTTGTTCATAAGCCGTCCGTGATAATTTTTGACGAGCCGATGGTCGGCCTTGATCCCCACGCGATAAAGCAGCTCAAGGAAGTTTTCTCCGAGCTCAAAAACGCCGGTGCAACGGTTCTCATCAGCACCCATATGATTGACAGCGTTGAAAGCTACTGGGATAAGGCCTACATCATGAAAAACGGTGAATTCTGCGCCGAAAAGAGCGCCAAGGACACCGATGGAAAGAGCCTTGAGGATTTGTTCTTTGAACTGACCGAAAGCGGGGGAGAAGCATGAGTTCGCTGTGTTTTCTTCTGACCCGAAAATTTAAAAACCGGTTGAAGGAAATTTTCCGCCGCCCGTCTGAGCTCATTGTTCTGCTTGTTTTTGTCGGCCTTATCGGCGTAACCGTTTTCACCGGGAGCAATTCCCTTCCCTCGGCCGGAACGCGCAGCAAGGAGGAATTTTTTGCAATAGTCCTTGCGCTTTATGCGCTTGAGTTTGTTTTGATTGCGAAAAACGGTTTTCTCAACGGCGCTTCAATGTTTTCAATGGCGGACGTGAACTTCCTTTTTCCGGGACCGAAAAAGCCGCAGCTTGTTTTAACCTTCGGCCTTTTGAGCCAGCTCGGCCGTTCTTTGATGCTCGGCGTTTTCATTCTGTATCAGTATTCGTGGGTGCATGACACCTACGGAGTCGGCCTTGGAACGGTTGTTGCCGTCCTTGTAGGATACGGGGCGGTCGCCTTCCTTTCGCAGATGCTTGCAATGCTGATTTACTCCCTCACGTCTGCGAGTGACAAAAAGTGCAGGGCGGCAAAAACGGTTTTTTATCTTGTTGTTGCCTCATTCATTCTTTTTCTTGGGCTGAAAAGCTATCGTGACGGCGGAGAAATTCTTGAGGCCGTTTGCAAAAACGCAAATTCATTGGCAATGCGCTTTTTTCCGGTCGCCGGTTTTGTGCAGTATGGCGTGGTTAGCGCCGTGACGGGGGAATACAAAGGTCTTTTGATTGCGTGTTTTTGCTTTGCGCTTTGTGTTGCCGCGTTTTATCTTCTTGTTTCAAGGCTCAAAAGCGATTACTATGAGGACGTTCTCAAGGCCACGGAGGTCTCTTTTTCCGCAATCACCGCGCGCAAGGAGGGCAAGGCCGCCGAGACTGCGCCGCGCAATGTTAAGGTTGGAAAAACCGGTTTTTCAAAAGGCTGGGGTGCTTCGGCGATTGCCGAAAAGCACAAAATTGAAAATCGGCGCTCAAAGGTGCTCATACTGGATATGCTCAGCCTCATTTTTGCCCTTGTAACAATCGGCTTTGCGTTCGTTGTGAAGGATACACTTTATGTGTTCATGATGAATGTATATTTTTCAATTTTCACCGTTGGCGCCGGTCGCTGGGCAAAGGAGCTTCTGCTTCCATACGCCTATCTGATTCCCGAGCCGCCGTTCAAAAAGCTTTTGAATATGCTCAGAGAGCAGTTTTGGAGCTCGCTCGCTGAGGCAGTCATAACATTTTTGCCGTTTTGTTTTCTTTTTGAAACGTCCTTGCCTGCCGTTTTCGGAATGATGCTTGCAAAGCTCAGCTTCAGCTTCCTGTTTGTCGGAGTGAATTTGATTTTGCAGCGCTTTTTCGGAAACGGGGGAAACAAGGCGCTTGTGATATTCCTGTATTTCTTCCTTGCCGCGCTGTGTTCGGCTCCGGGCGTTGCGGCCGGCGTTGGAGCAAGCATGCTTATCCCGGTTTTTGACGGTGTGCTTTTCTTTGCGATGGCGCTCGTCAATACACTCGCCGCTCTTGTGATTATTTTTTGCTGCAGGAATATTCTTACCACTGCGGAGTTCAACAACAAATAACCGATATATAACCCAAAAAGGAGAAAAAGCCAATGAAAGGAATCATTCTTGCCGGCGGAAGCGGAACAAGGCTTTACCCCATAACAATGGTGACGTCAAAACAGCTTTTGCCCGTCTATGACAAACCAATGATTTATTATCCGCTTTCCGTGCTGATGATGGCCGGAATCCGTGAGATACTGATTATTTCAACACCGCAGGACATTGAAAACTTTGAACGTCTGCTCGGTGATGGCGCAGATTTCGGAATAAAGCTTGAATATGCGGTTCAGCCCTCGCCGGACGGACTTGCTCAGGCGTTCATAATCGGCGAAAAATTCATTGACGGCGATTGCTGTGCAATGATACTCGGTGACAACATCTTTTACGGCAACGGTCTTGGCGCGCTCCTCAGACAGGCGAAGGAAAACGCTGAAAAAGGCACCGCAACAGTTTTTGGCTATTACGTTGACGATCCGGAGCGTTTCGGCGTTGTTGAGTTTGATGAAAACGAAAAAGTCATTTCAATCGAGGAAAAGCCCGAAAGGCCGAAATCGAATTACTGCGTGACCGGACTTTATTTTTATGACAGCACCGTTTGCAAAAAAGCAAAGAGGGTGCGCCCGTCTGCACGCGGTGAACTTGAAATTACCGACCTCAATCTGCTCTTTTTGGGTGAGAACCGCCTTTCCGTTAAGCTCCTCGGACGCGGCTTTGCGTGGCTTGACACCGGAACGGTTGAAAGCCTCAACGAGGCGTCAAATTTCGTCCGCATAATTGAGGGCAGGCAGTCAATAATGATTTCCGCACCGGAGGAAGTTGGCTTCAAAAACGGTTGGATAGACCGCGAAAAGCTGTTGATGTCCGCCGAAAAATACGG
This sequence comes from Ruminococcaceae bacterium UBA6416, assembly GCA_002438505.1. GTDB lineage: Bacteria > Bacillota > Clostridia > Oscillospirales > Acutalibacteraceae > UBA6857. The sequence goes on from DJPI01000027.1 coordinate 14,003, forward strand.
AAAATCACCATATGGCGCACACTTGAAACAGGTTGCCGAGGGAAAGGTGAAATACTGATTGAGTAAAAATTAGCATTGCTTTTTGCACAGAATAACCCAAACAACACAACAGCTCAGGCAGAACTTTGCCTGAGCTGTTGTTATAAGAAATAAACAAACGTCAAATATTTGATAACCGTAAATTCAAGCGGCGGTTACTTAATTGGTTTTGCTTTTTTAATCACCGCAGCGCAAACTGCCGCCGCGGCAAGGAAAACGCCGGCCTTTTTTGCGGCCTTTTCAACCTGCTTGACCGAGGAGGGTGTGTGGGTAAAGAAAAACTCCGTCAGCGGTTTTGCCGGTCTGTAAACGCAAAGTTCATCCATTGTTACCGTGTAGTTTTGATAATTGCGTAAATTATTTTCATCAAGGACAAAAACGCGCACTCCGCGCCGCTTGCCCGGCCCGTAAACATTGAAGCCGGCGCCTTGGGTGTAGCCGAGGTCAATGCCGTCAACATTTTTAACAAAGCTGTTGATGTGGTCATGGCCGAAAAAGATTCCAAGAACGTCACCCTTTTCTCTCATCGCCTCAAATTCGCCGTTGTTGATGTCCGGCGCGGCAGGGGATTCACGCATAAAACCGCCTTTTGAAAGTGTGTCGTCAAAAAGAGTGTAGAATTCGCCGCTGTGTGAGTAGAATGCTTCAACGGCGTCTTTTGTTCCTTTCTTGACCCGCTTGATGGCTCTGAATACTTCCGGCACCGGAATGTGCTGAAAAACAAGCGCAGGAAGGTGCATACCGTTTTCGGTTTTGAGTCTGTCTCGCTCTTTTTTGTACCATTCAACCTGCTCTTTGAAAACCGGCGAGTACGCTTTTGTTTCTTTATCCTTGGCGTTTGAGTCGATAAGATAAAGCGCAAAAATGCTTTTTTCGTTGTTGCTGTCTTTCAGTTCGAGTAAAAAAGTTCCTGCATCATCCGAACATCTCGGCGTGCCGGAAACAAAGCCGGGAAAGCTTTTGTAAATTTCCGCCTGAGCATTGTTGCTTATTCCGCAGTCCCTGTCGTGGTTGCCGAATGTTGCGGTGAACGGAATTTTGCGTTCAATGACCGGACGAAAAATTTCACCCAGTGTTTCGGTGATTTTTTGTTCTGTGTCACCCTTGAATGTTGCGGAGTAGCCTTTGATTTGGTCACCGGTGAAAACAACAAGGTCGGGCTTTTCCCGGTCGAGCGCAAGGGAGATGAGCTTCACTGTGTCCGGATTGACACGGTGAATTTCCTGCGTATCGGTTATCTGCATAATCTTGAACTTTCCGTTTTTGAAGTGAAGGAAGCTTTCCAAAAATACCACCTCTTTCAAAAGTGCTGCGGTTTAAATTATTTAAAATACATGAACAGCTGACATTTTATCATGCCGTTATAAAGCTTTCTGCGCTTATCGGCCTTCCTTCCGAAAAAGATTTCAAAATCCTCAGACGGGCTGATAATATAGTATGCCCAGCCGTGCTTTTGAACAAACTTTTCGCCCATGAGTCTGTAAAGCCGTTCGGCTTCCTTGAGGTCAAGCAGCCTTTCGCCGTACGGCGGATTGCAAAGGACAGTGCCTTTTTCGCTCCTTCGCTCAAAGTCTTTGATATCGCACTGTTCAAATGTGATGAATTTTTCAACCCCGGCGCGCTTTGCGTTTGCCTTTGCAATTTCAAGACAGTGCGGGTCAATATCACTGCCATAGGCAACGAGGCGGCTTTCGGAAAGAACTGAGGCGCGTGCTTTTTCGCGCTCCTCGGCCCAGACCGTTTCCGGAATGCTTTCCCAACGCTCGGCGGAGAAGCTTCTGTTTATTCCGGGAGCAATATTGTTTGCAAGCATCGCGCCCTCAATGAGGAGCGTTCCGGAGCCGCACATCGGGTCATACAGTGTGTGATAATCGCGCACTCTTGCAAGCGCACAGATTGAAGAGGCAAGAGTTTCTTTTATCGGCGCTCCGCCTGCCTCAAGGCGGTATCCGCGCTTGTGAAGACCGGCGCCGGAGGTGTCAATCAGAAGGCTCACGGTGTTTTTCATGATTGAAAACTGAATTTGATGAACTGGGCCGGTTTCGTCAAACCAGGAAATATTATATTTTGATTTAAGCCTTTCAACAACGGCCTTTTTAATTATCGACTGGCAGTCGCTGACCGAAAAGAGGGCTGAATTTATTGAATACCCTTTAACGGGAAAGGCGTCAAGCTTTCCAATCCATTCCTCCCACGGGAGAGCCCTTGTGCCCTGAAAAAGCTCTTCAAAGCTCATTGCGGTGAATGAGCCAACAAGAATTTGAACCCTTTCCGCGTGGCGCGAGCAGATGTTCGCCCGTGCAAGAATATGCTCATCTCCGGAAAAGAGGACACGGCCGTTTTCCGCGGCAACATTTTGCGCGCCGATAGCCTTCATCTCGTCCGCAATAAGCTTTTCAAGCCCCAAAAGGCAAGGGATAACAAAATTTATCTGCATAATTGACCTGCTTTCAAAAAATAAAAATCAGCGGTGGAGCTCCACCGCTGAAGTATTTTATCACAGAACAAAATTAAAATCAATCAACATCCGGAATAATAAGGCCGTATCCGCCGTCATTTCTTGCATAGACAACGCAGATTTTGTCATTGTCGCTGTTGAGGAACATATAGAACCTGTGGTCAAGAAGGTTCATCTGCAAAATTGCCTCGTCAACGCTTTGCGGCTTGAGAACAATTTCCTTTGAGCGGACAACTTCAAATTTATCCTCGCTGTCAAATTCATCAATCGCGTCAAACGCCTCAAAAGCACCGGAGCGCAGCTTTTTTTCAACTCTTGTTTTGTTCTTTCTGATCTGACGAACGAGGGAGTCAATGCAGCGGTCAAGAGCATCGCTCATGTCCTGAGAGCGTTCTTGCGAACGAAAGATCATTGAATTATAAAAGACGGTCACCTCGACGATCATCTCATTTTTTTCGGCTGTTGCGGTGATTTTCGCCTCAGCGTCAGGACCGAAGAATTTTTCGATCTTTTTGAGTCTTTTGTCGGCTCTTTCTTTGAAAGAGTCTCTCGGTGTGCATTTTCGTCCGATGATGGTTATTTTCATAACACAACCTCCTTTATATCTGAATAACCGCTGATTAATCAGTGGCTGCATAAACCCTTAAAGCAAAAACCGCCCAAGGGATTATTCCTTTTGAAGCATCCATATTATAGCACATTTATACATAAAAATAAAGTGGTTTACTGAACTTTTATCATGGTTAACTAAAAAATACTTAAGATTAATTCATAAGCGTCTGCTCAAAGACAATACAAAGAAAGCTTTAGCGTTTTGTCAATACAGTGTGAGCCGAACAAAAAGCGGAGAGAGAACAAAAGACGCAAAGTCCGCCGCAAGACCGGCATAAAGGGTGTGTCTTGTGTTCTTGATTGAAATTGCGGCATAATAGACGGTGACGGCATAAAGCGTTGTGTCGGTTGAGCCCATTAAAACGGAAGCAACCTGACCGAGGAAGGAGTCCGGGCCATCGCTTTTAAGAACAGACTCAAAAAGGCTCAGTGAACCTCCGCCGGAAATCGGACTCAAAAGCGCCATCGGAACCGTTTCCTCCGGAACACCGAGAAAGGCGGCAACGGGGGAGAACGCCTTTGCAATGAGTGCCATTGCACCGCTTTCCTTTAGCATTGTCACCGCAACAACAAGACCGGTGATGGTCGGCAAAAGGTCATACACTGTTTTGAGACCCTTTTTTGCGCCCTCCATGAAGCAATCAAAAACCCGCACCCTTTTAAAAAGCCCAAAAAGAACGATGGATACCACCATCAGAGGCAGCACCCATTCCCCGATTAAATCCATCATCTTCTTTTTCTCCCCAATCCGTTTCCGAGCTTTGCAAAAAAAACGGCAACCGTGAGCGCGCAGGCTGAGGTCAGAACGGAAGCCGGCATGATAGCCATCGGGCTTTGAGAGCCGTACTGGCCGCGCAGAGTTGCAACCGTTGTTGGAATAATGTGCATTGCCGCGGTGTTCATCACAACAAAAACAACCATTTCATCGCTGGCCTTTGAGGTGTCGGGGTTAATCTGCTGCAATCTGTGCATTGCTTCAAGGCCAAGCGGAGTTGCGGCGTTGCCGAGACCGAGAACATTCGCCGTTATGTTCATCGAAATGGCTTCAAGAACATACTCGTTCTTTTTGAGCCGGGGAAAAATGAGCTTCAGCGCCGGAGAGAGCAGGCGGCTGAACGCTGCGGTCAAACCGGCCTTTTCCGCCGTTTCCATTATTCCGCCCCAAAGGCAGAGCATTGCAACAAGGCGCAAAAGGAGAGTAACGGCGTCTTGTCCGCCCTGAATGATCGCGGAGGAAAGGGCAGCCATGTTGCCCGTGACAATGCTTGCAATGAAAGCAAAAATGATCATGACCGGCCAGACATAGTTCATCATAAAAAATCACCGTCCTTTTTTCAATACCTATGAAAAAAGGACGGCCGATATTCGTTTTGCGGCGTTTCACATTGCAATATCAAACCAGAATTCAACGCCGTCTTTGTGGTTGATAACGCCATACTTTGCGTTCTGGAGGTTCTGTGCTTCGGCAACAATGGCAAGACCGAGGCCAAAGCGCCCCTGATCGCGTGAATGCGCCTTGTCCGCGCGGTAAAAGCTTTTCCAAATGTGGGAAATGTCCTCGTCTGCAATGGGCTTTCCGCTGTTGAAAAGGCTCAGACGGTAAAAATCACCAACAACGGCGCAGCTGATTTTGAGCTTTTTTTCGCCTTCAATGTGGCTGAGTGCGTTGGAAAAATAGTTGTTAAAAACGCGCTCAAAGAGGTTGCGGTCAGCGCGGCCGACAAAGCTTTCATTGACGCTGATTTCAAGCTTGATGCCGTTGTTTTCAAGAAATTTTTTCCTTGAAGAGATGCAGTCAAGAACGGCCTGCTTTATCGCAATAGGCTCAAGCACGGCAACGCGTCCGCCGTTTTCAAAGCGCATGAGCTCAAGCAGGCGGACAACAAGCTTGTTCATTTTTTGCGCTTCTTCAATAATGACGCCGCTGTATTCTTCAACATCGTCCTTTGTTTGCGCAAAGCGGATTCCCTCGGCATAGCCCTGAATGATGGCAATGGGGGTTTTCAGCTCGTGTGATGCGTTGGCAATGAACTGTTTTCTTCCTTCCTCAAGTCTGCGCTCTTTTTCAATATCATTTTCAAGCCGCTCGTTCTTTTTTTGAAGATCCTTCATTGTGATGTCAAGCGATGAGGAAAGCGCGTTGACGCTGCGGCTGAGCTCACCGAGCTCTCTGATTCTAAAAGGCGGGCAAACCTCGCTGAAATCAAGGTCGCCGATTTTTTTTGTAATGCGGTTGATTCTTCTCAGCGGAATGATGAATGTGTAGGTATAGGCAAGAAGGATTGAAAGAATGATTGCAAGAAGAACAAGGCTGACCCAAAAAATCGCCCAGCTTGCCGTTCTCGCGTTCGCCCGGATGACGTCAACGGAGGAGTACATCTCAATTCCGGCGTTATCGCCGAAAAAGGTTCCGTAAACAATGTATTTTGCCGTTGCAAAATATTCCTGCCGTGTTTCAAAATAGCTTTTTTCATCAAGGTCAATGTGGTCAAGAATTTTCATTATCCTCGGCTTAAGCTCGTTCTTGTTTTCCTTCCCGTCATCGCCATAGACGGTGTCGTTGCTGTTTGAGGAATAAATGAGCTTTTCGCGCGGATAGTATATTTCGATATAGATGTCATATCGCGCCTCAATGTCAGAAAGCTTTGAAAGATAGTCCTTTGAATCAAAATCAAGGTTCTCAATCTCAACTGCGGCCTTCTGCATATTCTTCCTGACAACGCCAACAAAGAGGTCGCCCATGAAAAGAAACTGAAAAACGGTTATAACCGTGAACAGAATAAACAGGATAACAAGCGAAAGCCCGTATCGAGCCATAAGCGTGTCACGATTTGAGATGCTCTCTTTCATTTACAGATCCTCAATCTTATATCCGATGCCGTAAACGGTTTTGAGGTGCGATGAGCCCCAGTCTCCGAGCTTTGTTCTCAGCCTTGCAACGTGGGAGTCAACGGTGCGGACATCACCGACATAATCAAAGCCCCAGATGCTGTCAAGCAGCTGTTCCCTTGAAAAGACCCTTCCGGGCGCTTCAAGGAGCTTTTTAAGAATGTTATATTCCTTGAGCGTCAGCTCAATTTCAACCCCGTTGAGCCTGACCTCATGTGCCTCGTGATTGAAAACAAGGTTCTTGAGGTTTTTCTCGCTTGTGAACGGCGAGTTCGCGTTAACACGGCGCAAGAGCGCTTCAACGCGCTTCATGAGCACAGAGGGGCTGAACGGCTTTGTGACGTAATCATCGGCTCCGGACTCATAACCCATCAGCTCGTCAAATTCCTCGCTGCGCGCAGTGAGGATAATGACGGGAACGGAGGAAATTTCCCGAACTTTCCGGCAGACCTCCCAACCATTGAGTCCCGGCATCATTATATCAAGAATCATTAAATCAATACCGTTGCTGTCTTGAATAAAAAGAGAATATGCTTCATCGCCGTCTTCAGCCTCAATGGGCTCATGGCCGTCTCTTTTCAGAAAGTCGCAAACAAGTCTGCGGATTCTCTGCTCGTCATCGGCAACAATAATTTTTCCCAATTTTTTCACCACCTGTTCAACTTTGAGCCTATTATACAACAACAGTTTAAATTCGTCAAACAAAATCGGCAAAGTTGTTGATTGTTCATTAAAAATTCTTCAATTAAAAATCCGCCCTCGCAAAAGGTGAGGACGGAAAGATGACTAATATAACAAATTAAATTAAATTAAATCCTGCTCAGGTCATACGGGGTTTTCTGATAGACAAAATAATTCAGCCAGTTTGTGAACATCAGTGTTCCAACATTGCGCCATGTCATAAGCGGCGCCCTTTTCGGGTCATCGTCCGGAAAATAGTTATACGGAAGCTTTATGTCAAGCCCCTTGGCCTTGTCTCTGAAATATTCGTTTGCAAGTGTATCTGCGTCATATTCCGAATGGCCGGTTGCAAAAAACTTTCTGCATTCAAGGTCGGATATAAGGTGAATTCCGGAAATTTCGGAGTAAGAAAGAATTTGCAAATCCTTGCAAAGCGCAATGTCTGAAAAGCGCGTTTCCGTGTGGCGGGACTGCGGAACAAAGTATGTGTCATCAAAGCCGCGCAGGAGGGGATGGAAAAGGTCAAGCGGCTTATGGGGAAAAACGCCGAACATTTTTTCTCTCAGGTCATGCTTCGGAATGCCGTAATGATAATACAAAGCCGCCTGAGCACCCCAGCAGATATGAAAAACGGAATAGACATTCTTTTTTGACCATTCAAAAATTTCACAAAGCTCCGGCCAATAATCAACGTCCTCAAACCTCATTTGTTCAACGGGGGCGCCGGTAACGATCATGCCGTCATATTTATTGTTTTTGACCTCATCAAAGGTTTTGTAAAACGTGAGCATATGCTCCTCGTCAGTGTGTGACGCTTTGTGAGAGGCGGTCTGGAGCAGCTCAATGTCAACCTGCAAAGGCGAGTTTGAAAGCATACGCAGAAGTTGAGTCTCCGTTGTGACCTTTGTCGGCATAAGATTGAGAATAATGATTTTCAGCGGACGGATGTCCTGAGTCTGCGCCCTTGTTTCGGTCATGACAAAGATATTCTCGTTTTCAAGGCTTTCCTTTGCCGGAAGCTTGTCATTGATTCTGATAGGCATTGCTTCACCTCCGAAAATAATCAGAAAAAGTGTTTTCGGATATTATATCAGATTGCCGGAAAAATTCAAGTCCCGGTTATTCATAATGTGCTCTTTCGCCGCCAATATATTTCGGTCTTGTTCTTGCGGCGGTTATGTGCGCCTGGCCGATGTGGTCGGATGTGAGTCTCAGCGGAACGGCAACGTGCTTCAGGTGCATTCCAATAAGCGTGAGACCGATGTCAAGTCCGGCATCGGCTTTGATTTCCTCAACGGCAACAGGGTCTTTGAAGTTTTCATAAGCGGTTGTTGCAAAGCTTCCGCCTGCCTTGGGCTTCGGAACAACGCAGACAATTTCATAGCCTCGTTTTTCCGCGGCCTCCCTTTCAAGGATAAGCGCACGGTTAAGGTGTTCGCAGCACTGGGCGGCAAGAAAAATTCCTTTTTCCTTAAGATAAGGATATATTCCGGCAAAAACATCCTGCGCCGCTTCAAGCGACGAACCTTTTCCGATTGTTTCTCCGACTATTTCGCTCGATGAACAGCCGACAACGAGCAAATCGCCCTTCTTGAGCCCGGCTTTTTCAACAAGCTCTCTGATAATCTGTTCGCTTTGTTTTGTGATATCTGTCATTGTTGATTCTTCCTTTGAAAGTGTATTTAATCGGCAAACCATTTTACGGTTTTTTGCCTTATTTTGTCAATAGCGGGCGAGAGGGCAAGGAACAAAACCGTGCTTCCGGCGGCCTGAATAAAGTTTTGAAGAATAGTTCCGGCCGCTGCGGTGAGTGCTCCTGCCGGAGGCATACCGTTGACGGCAACGCCGATAATGTATTCCGCAACGCCATAAATAATGATTGATGCGGCCGCGGAAATCAAAAGCGCAAAAGCGTTCCTTTTGCAAAGCGTTTTGCTTGTTTTTGAAGTGAACGGAAGGGAAATTGCAACCTTTGCAATAATTGTCGGAATAACATAAACAAGATAACCGCTTGCCGTGTCCGCAATGGCGCCGCCTACCGCCGCGGCAAGAGCTGCATATGGAGTCGGGAGCAGAACGGCGGCAAAGTAAATTACTGCATCGCCGAGATGGACATAACCGGTTGAGCCGTAAGGAATGTGGAACAGAGTTATAAAAATTGCCGTAAGCGCCGCGAACAGCGCCGAAAATGTTAAGTATTTAAGATTGTTTTTTGATTTTGCTTTCAATTTTACCACCTCATGCGTTGACATTTCGTGATCACGAGATATAATATACTCAAAAACTGTCATTAAATAAACAGCCAAAACAAAGAATTTTTTAAGGGACAGTTTGGAGGTGATTGAAAGTGGCAAAATATCTTGACCTTTATGAGCATTATAAAAATTTGATACTTTCCGGGATGCTCTCTCCGGGAACAAAGCTTTCCTCCGTGCGCCGCCTTGCGCAGGAGCTTGCGCTTTCAAGAACAACGGTTGAAAACGCCTATGCCGTTCTTGCGGCGGAGGGCTATGTCACCGCAAAACCGCAAAGCGGTTTTTTTGTTTCGGATTTGCTGATTGAAAAGGAGCGCAAAAACGAGGAGCACAAGGACAGCCGGCTGAAAACGGAAAGCAGATATATATATGATATGGTCACCGTTGCGGCGGATAAGGAGAGCTTCGATTTTAATCTTTGGCGCCGATACATCAAAAGCGCCCTGCGCCAGGACAGCCGGCTTTTGTCATATGGAGACAGCAGGGGAGAAAGCGACCTGCGCACGGCGATTGCAAAATATGTTAATCTTCAGCGCGGCGTTGTTTGCACAGCGGAAAACATTGTTGTTTCCGCCGGAACACAGAGCCTGCTTTCAATTCTTTGCGTACTTCTCAAGGAAGAAAAAAATATTGTTTTTCTCGGAAATGATTTTCCAAAAGGAAGAACCGTGTTTGAGGATTACGGAAAAACGGTTTTTACCCTTCAAAAAGGCTTTGACAGGAGCAGACTTGATGAATGTAAAGCTTCAGTCATTTACGTTTCACCGTCACATATCGACAGTATGGGCAGCGTTCTTCCAATGAGCGAAAGAGCTAAGATTGTTGAATATGCGCGTAATGGCAACAAGCTTGTCATTGAAGATGATTATGACAGCGAGTTCCGTTATGCATCGCACCCGGTGCTTTCACTTCAGGGTCTTGACGGCGGAAAAAATGTTGTATATATCGGAACTTTTTCCCGGCTGCTTCTTCCGTCGATAAGAATCAGCTTTATGGTGCTTCCGCAAAGACTCTGTGAGCTTTATGGCGAGCGCTCACGGTTATATAATCAGACGGCTTCAAAGGCTGAGCAAATTGCCCTGTGCCAATATATAACGGACGGTCATCTGCTTTCGCGTATTAGGCGCCAGCGGAAGATTTATGCCGCAAAGAGCGATTTGCTCTGCAGCCGAGGGAATGAATTGATGAAAGGCCTTGCCCTTTTCACGCGCTGTGAGGCGGCATACCTTGTCAAGGCTGAAACACTTACAAAAGTATCATCTAAAGCCATTGAAGAATCCGCTGCAAAGAACGGAATCAAAGTCAGGCCGATAGCAAGCGAACCCGGCGCCGTGATACTTTCTTGCGCCGGATTCGATATTGAAGATGCTGATGATATGCTTTTGAGACTCAAAAAAGCGTTTGAAAACGCTGAACAATGCGTTTAAGATTTTTTTCTGAATCCTTTTTGGCATATCTCTTTTGAGAAGCCCTTAAGTTCGCGGAGGGTTTCAATTCTTGTTCCGCTTTGAACAATGCTTTCCTGCAGAAACTTTGGAAGCGATTGAAAATAATCGTTCATTTCTTTTGTATAATGACTCATGTCTGCCATAATTTTTTCACGCCTTTCAAATATCCTTCGGCTATAATGTTTGCAGCGGACGAGTGAATATTCTCGACTAAAAAAATTGGCATTTTATACATAAAAAACGGTCAAGTTCAGAGAATATTCACAAATTCGATTCATTAATGGGATTCTTGTTGACCTCGCGGTTTATTTATGATAGAATAAAATACGACATCATGGTGTGCCGTTAATTTGAAACACTGTTTATATAATATTTTCGCAAAAGGGATATCCCTTTTAATGTTTGCTTACGCAAACATTATTCCCTTCTGTTTCCTGCTTTTCGGCGGTGTTTCGTTTCTGATGGCGGTTATGTCTCTTTTCGCAGTTTATTCTGCGTAAAGGACAAGCTATAAATTATCCATATATTTGAGGTGAGTATTGTGTCAAAAAGAATGAAATCAATCCTTTCGGTCTTGCTTTCGCTCATCTTTGCTCTCTCGTGCTTTGCGGTCACTGCATATGCACAGGGCGGCATTGAATTTCTTTCAATCAACCCTCTTGTCAAGGGTGAAAGATATTTCATTGAGTGGGAAAAGAGTGATGCTGACGGAAAATATTATTTCTATCTTCCGGCCGGAAGCGACCTTTCATCGGTTGAAACAAAGTTTGTTGCCGATAAAGCGGTCTATGTCGGAGATAAAAAGCTCGGCTATGAAAAAAAGACCGATGCTTTTGCCGGCGGCGGAGAGTTCACCGTAACCTGCGGTTCAGACAGCTATCAGGTTGTCATTCTTCAGTCGGAAAATCTCCCCGCAATGTTCATTGAAACTCAAAGCGGCTCGCTTGAGGCGATTCACGCCGACAAGTCACACAAGGAAAAAGGAACAATTTCCGTCCTTGAAAACGGCGAGGTTACCGTTGATTCAAAGCTTTCTTCAATCAAAGGACGCGGAAATTCAACGTGGGCGCTCCCCAAAAAGCCGTACAACATCAAGTTTGAAAAAAAGACGGATCTTTTCGGAATGGGAAAGGCGAAAAAGTGGAGCCTCCTTGCGTCATATTACGACCTCTCATTCCTGAGAAACACTTTCATTTTTGACCTTGCGGATGAAATCGGACTTTTTTATTCCTCAAAGTCAAAGCACGTTGACCTTTACATCAACGGTGAATATCAGGGCAACTACATTGTCTGCGAAAGCGTTGAGGTTGGAAAAAGCCGCGTTGATATCACCGACCTTGAGGAGCTCAATGAAGAGGCCAACAAGGACATTGACATTGAAAAAGTGAATCTTGCCGGAGACAGAAACGGCTCTCAGGCCGGTTCAATCAAGTATGCGGAAATTCCGAACAGCCCTGAAGACATCACGGGCGGATATCTTCTTGAGTTTGATTTTCTTGACAGATATGCTCCGGAGGTCAGCGGCTTTGTGACAAAGCTCGGTCAGCCGGTGGTTCTCAAAAGCCCGGAATACGCCTCAAAAGCGCAGGTTGAATACATAAGCTCGCTTTGGCAGGAAATTGAGGACGCAATCTATTCCGAAAACGGAACCAACTCTCTCGGAAAGCATTACACCGACTATATCGACATTGAGTCCTTTGCAAAGATGTATATCATTGAAGAATTCTCAATGGACATTGACGCAGGCCTTTCAAGCTGTTACTTCTTTAAAGACGCAAAGTCTGACAAGCTTGTTGCTTCACCGGTCTGGGACTTTGACATTGCGCTCGGTTCATCGGATTTTGAAAGAAACGGTGTTTCGCTGCGTGATCCGTCAAAGTGGTTTGCAAACCTGCTTTCGGTTGCAAAGAGCAGTACCCCGACTGGAAAAGCGTTTGACTCCGTTTTTTCAAAGCTTTGCAAGCATGACGACTTTATGACTGTTGTCAAAAAGGTCTGGAAGGAAGAAGTTCTTCCGTGCCTCGGAGAGGAAAAGATTGCTTCTTTGAAAAATCTTGCCGCATCAATAAGCGCTTCGGCAACAATGGATAACTACTTCTGGCGCCGCGAGGAAAACAGCAGCTATGAAACCGTTTCCGGCGAGTTCAACAGTGAGGCGCAGAGCCTTATAAAGTTCATTGAAAACAGGACTGCGGCGCTTTCAAAGGGCTTTGGTGACAACGCAGCATTGCTGTTTTATGACGCAAACGGCGGTTCAGGCATAATGACGAATGAAATTATTGCCTCGGCCGGAGAAAAAATTAAGCTTAAGGGCAACGGCTTTGACGCTCCGAGCGTTTCTTATGCATTCAAAGGCTGGAACACCGCAAAAGACGGAAGCGGAAAGTCATACAAAGCCGGTGATGAAATTACACTTGAGGCCGGAAGCGTAACGCTTTATGCCCAGTGGAAGAAGGTTGGCTTCATTGCCGGAAACTTCCTTCGGTTTGTTGAACTCATCAAGCTCATTTTTGCGCGCATCAAAAACTTCTTTTCGGGTCTGTTTATAATGTAACGGCCTTTGATTAAATTTGTACCCTGTGCCGGAACGGCAAAAAAATATAACAGTATAGTTCAGAAAGGAATGTGGCAGAAAAATGAAAAACAGAACCTTTAAAAAAGCTGTCTCAGCGTTTTTGTGCGCTCTGCTTATCTTTTCGAGTGTTGCGGTCGGCGCTTCGGCGGTTGACTTCACCGCACCGGAAGATATGTATCTCATCTCAAAAACGGACAGCAGAATTGCTCCGGGCGTAATGGAAAGCAAGGTTGTTACCAACGGAAAGGACGGCGACAGCCAGGTTATGGGTTACGCCGTTGAGGTTGACGCAAAAAATCCGACCACCGGTTTAGCAGCTGGTTATAACAACTATGACGGAACAAACTGGGCAATGCAGACTGTCAGAAATCAGGCTGCTGCCATTGAAAAAAAACGAGGCGTTAATGTTGTTGCCGCTTTTAATGCCGATATTTTCAATATGTCTACCGGTGAACCCACCGGCTGCCTTGTCATGAACGGCAGAGCTTACAAAGACGGTATCGGTCGTCCGTATTTTGCTGTCATGAAAGACGGAACTTACAAAATCGGCTCAAGCATGACCCAGGAAATTCTCAATAACTGCACTGAAGCAGTTTCCGGCTTCTTCACTCTTCTTGAAAACGGACAGAGAACCGCAATGGGTATGGATGATAAAGGATTGGTTCCCAAGACCGCCGTTGGCATCAAAGCGGACGGAAATGTCATTCTTTACTGCGCGGACGGACGTAACTATCCCGTTTCAGTCGGTCTCACCAACAAAAAGCTTTGCGATATCATGATTGGTCTCGGCTGCGTTGATGTTCTCAATCTTGACGGCGGCGGTTCAACAACCTATGCCGCAAAATACGAAGGAAACAGCACCCTTGAGGTTGCAAACAATCCTTCGGACGGCATAGAACGTGTTGTTTCGTCCTCGCTTTTTGTCCTTTCATCGGCAAAGCCGACAGGGGAGTTTGACCACGCTTCAATGCTTCCGAATAACGAGCTTTACACTCCGAAATCGACCGTTCAGTTCTCAGCAAAGGGCGTTGACTCCGCAGGTTCTGCGGCAGATCTTCCCGCGGACGGAAAATTTGTTCTTGCCGCTGAAAGTGCAGCTCTCGGTACTATCACCGATGACGGTCTTTTCACCTCAAACGGAACAGTTGGCAAAGTTAAGGTTAACTATGTTTCAGGCGGCAAGGATTGTGGAAGCACAAGCATTGAAATTCAAAAACCGGACAGGATATATTTTGAAAGTGATGAGGTGAGCCTTGGATTTGATAAGGAATCTAATCTTGGACTTGCCGTAAAGTATAAGGACAGAGTTGTCAACTATAAAGACGGTGACATTATCTGGTCGATGGATGATGAGAAGATGGGTACCTTTAACGGTAATCTTTTCACCTCCTCTGATTCGGAAACAATTACCGGCAAGATTTATGCCGTATCAGCATTTGACAGCAGTGTCTCAGGTGAAGTCACAGCTGTTATTGGTAAATTGCCGTCAGTTATTTGGGATTTTGAAAACCCCGATGATTATGTTTTCACAACAAGTCTTAAAAATCCTGATGCCGAAAATGCAACCATGCTTATTAACGGTTACGGACGCGGTGCGCAGGGAAGCGCTGAAGTTATTACCAAGGAAGAAGGAGAAGTCAGAATCGGAACGCACGCTCTCAAAATTGACTATGACCTTTCAAATTGGAATATGAATACCGATGGCATTTGCATTGGACCGACAAAGACAACGGATTACATTGAAGGAACACCGACCGGAATCGGCATGTGGGTTTATGCACCTGAAGGAACACCTAACTTCTGGTTAAGAATGTATTATTATGACGCGAACGGCCAGAATCAACAAGCAAACTTTACTGTACAGAGGAAAGAAGCTACTGATGGAATAGGCGGCATCAACTGGACAGGTTGGAAATATGTTGAAGCCGAAATCAAAGGAGTTGCACCGTTTAGATTCTTTGCAGGACAGACAATACGTTTGATGGCTCTTTCTCCGGCCGGTAATGAACACGGCCTTTGGACGGTCACCGGCGGTTATGAAAAAGATGAGAACGGAAATGATACTCCCATTCTCAACAAAAAGAGAATTGATAAAGCGGAAGCGCATGGCAGCATCTACGTTGATAATGTCCAGTTTACCTATGGTGCAAACAAGGATGATATTGACAACCCGATTATTGACAATGTAAAAATCGGTAGTAAAGACGGAAGTGACATGGTTGATATTTCCGGTGACACCACAGTTGAAACCAATGATATTTGCATTGAATCTTCTTTCCATGATGTTCAAAACAAGTATACAACAGACATCAACTTTGATAGTGTTAATGTGTATATTGACGGTAAGGACGTGACGGCAGACAGTTACATCCTCAAGGGCGATTATATGGTTAAATACTATGGAACGCTCGCAGACGGACTCCATTCGGTAAAGATTCTTGTTCGTGACGGATTCAACAATGAAACAACCGAAACGAGATACTTTACGGTTAAGGGCGGAGTTGAATATCCGACAGTAAGTCTCACGGCTCAGACCGATAAATGTCTGCTCAATCAGGACTTTGCTTTGAAATTGACTTCAAATGAAGTTGACAAAATTGCCGGAGTAAAGACAAAGATAAGGCTTGACAAAACGATTGTTGATGAATCAACCCTTAAGATTGAATTCGCCGAAGGCTTTAACGGAACCTATAGCTACAGCAAGGCAAACGGTAATCTTATACTTGATGTGAGCGGCTCGGCGGAAGGCAGCACAAATCAGATTGCAACAATCACAACCAAAATCCCGTATAATACGCTCGAAGGAAGGAAATTTACTTATCGTGTTCTGGAGGGCAATATTGAATTCACCGATTCTTCAATTTTGACAACGACCTTTTCAACGGCTAATATGAGTGTTCCGATTGAAGCGGCATATGTTACAACCGTTGACGGAACAATTGTTGGAGGCGGAAACAGCAAAATTTATGTTAAGGATGCAAGCCAAGCTCCCGTTGAAGGGGTTGGCGTCTATAATGCTTCTGATAACAGCCTCATTGGAACGACCGATGAAAACGGCGAGGTTGAAACGGACATTTTCTCATCTAGTGTTCAGAAAATTTCTATTTATGCCATGAAAGATGGCAACTATTCGTTCAAATGTTCAACACAAAGCGTAAAAGCAGCCTGCAATGAAAACGGTGAGCCCCAGTATGTTTTGATTAACGCTTCACAGAACGGTTCAAATGCAAAGAACATCTCATGGCTCTCAAATCCGCTTGCATCAAAGGATGAAAGCTATGTTCGATTTGCCCTCAAGGATGATTATGAGCAAAGAGGTGATGAAGCCTTTACAGAGGTGAAAGGAACAAACAAACTTTACTCATTCCTCGGCAGTTCTAATATTGAGCAGAACTATATTGCAAGAATCAACACCGTAAAGCTTGAAGGCCTTAAAGGAAACAGTGAATATGTTTATTCTGTTGGCGATGGTCAAAAATGGTCTAATGTAAAGCCATTCTCAACAGCACTTGCCAATGGAGACACAAATTTCTTTGTGTTTGGTGATATTCAGGCAGAGGACACAACGAAAATTTCTAACTTAATGAGCGCCGTTGCAAATGACGGGGTTGACTATGACCTTGGCATTCAGACAGGCGACTCCATTGAAACCGCAAACATTTATTCACATTGGGATGATATTCTCAAGGTATTCTCAAACGACAACATCTCAGATATTGACTTGCTTCACGTCCTTGGTAATCATGAATTCATGGGTGACCCGCAAGCCGATTCATCGGTATTGATTTACAATCTTCAGAACAAAGACTTTTATTCGCTTGATTACGGCAATGTTCATATTTCTGTAATCAACTATGCTGCGATTGAGTCAAATCTTGATACTGCTCTTAAGTGGCTTGAAAAAGATGCGGGCTCATCAAACGCAATTTGGAAGATAGTGACTCTTCATGTTCCGCCGTATAACACAAACATAAGTGACTCACACAAGGCGTTCACCGAAAAATTCCCGAAGGTGGCGCAAAAAGCAGGAGTTGACTTTGTATTTTCTGGTCATGACCATTCTTACGCAAGAACGGCTCCGATGACAGATATGAAAGTTGATGAAGAAAACGGTGTCACCTATTTTATCTGCGGTTCATCAGGAGAAAAGTCATACGGTGTAACCATTAACCCGGATTACAACTTCAAAATTGCAACAAATGAGTTTAGTTCGATTTATCTTTCTGTTAACGCAACGGATTCACAGTTCACCGTCAACACTTATGATGTAAACGGTGACAGCAAAACCTTGCTTGATTCTTTCACAAAGCATAAGAAAAACGATTGCTCGGTTAACGGTCATATCTTTAAGTATGAAAACGGTTATCTCAGCTGCACGGCTTGCGGAATGACCAGAAAGCTTGGAACCTACACCGGCTTTGCGCGCGATGTTGAAACTGGAAGAAATATGTACTTCCTCGGCGGACAGAAAAAGACCGGCTGGTTCCAGCTTGAAAATGATGCATATTACTTTGATGAAAACGGTCTCGGCCTTGTTGGCGAGCACAAAATCGGCGAGGTCAAGGGAACCTTCCGCTTTGATAATGACGGACGCCAAATTGGCGCGGTGTTTGAGAAGTTTGACGGCGGAACAAGAGCATTCCGCGGTTCAAACACAAGCGTCCTCGTTGGCTGGCATGAAATTGAGGGTAATCTCTATTACTTCTCAAGGTCGAACGGCGCAATGAGAACCGGAAGGGCAACCGTTACCGTAAGAACCGGTCAGAAGCTCGACTACGTTTTCTCAAAGGACGGAAAGCTTCAGCGCGGTGCGTTCTATGAGACGGCGGACGGCACGGTTTATTACTGGGGCTCGGAAATGGTCGGCGGCTGGCAGGAAATTGACGGCGATAAGTATTACTTTGACCCCGAAACTCACATCATGGCCGATGATACCACTGAAATTGACGGAAAGCTCTATGCGTTCAATCAGCAGGGTGTTCTTGTTCATGAGGGCGCTCATAACTGGGTGGACAAGGTCACGGTCATCAAGAAGAGCTGCACCGTTGACGGCCAGGACAGATACACCTGCTCAATCTGTAAATCGCATAAGTTTGAAACGGTTAAGGCAACGGGTCACGTTGACAACAACGGAGACGGAGTCTGCGATGAATGTCACTTCAAGATGGACTTCAATTCTCAGACCAATAATTTCCTCTATCGTTTCTTCCAGAGAATTCTCTTCATTTTCAGACTTATCGGAATGAAAATTAAAGGCATCTTCAAAAAGTAAAGCTTAATGATCCGGTTTGTTGCTTTGAGAGACGGACGGGATATGTTAAAAGACGAATCAGGCGGCCAAAGGGTCGCCTGATTTTTCTCTTACGGCGTCATTTTGCGTTCAAGCGTAATATAGTAACCATAAAATACAAATATAATCGAAAAAGCATTGCATTCCTAATGTGTTTTAATTATAATATAAAGTGCGCAGGAAGTGCGCAGAAAAAGAATAGTAAGGAGAAAATTAAAAATGAAAAGAAGAAAAATCTCTCCGCGTCTTTGGTTCAATATTATTCTGTTTGGAATGATGGGTCAGATTGCGTGGAACATTGAGAACATGTATTTTAATACGTTTCTCTATAACAATATTTATTCAAACGGTGCAACGCAGGCTGCGGTCAATTCCGCAATCCCGTATACCTCGGCCATCAGTATTATGGTTGGACTCAGCGCCGCAACGGCGGTTGTCACAACCTTTATTATGGGCACCCTCAGCGATAGACTCAATAAGCGCAAGGTGTTTATATCTGCCGGATATATCATCTGGGGGCTTATCACTGCTTCCTTCGGGCTCATTTCACGCGAACACATTGCCTCGCTTTTTCATCTTTCAGATGAAGTGCAAATCCTCACGGCAACGGTCTGGACGGTTATTGTCATGGACTGCGTGATGACGTTCATGGGCTCAACAAGTAACGATTCCGCCTTCAATGCGTGGGTGACGGACGTCACCTTGCCGGAGAACCGTCCGCTTGTTGAAACGGTTTTTGCCGCTTTGCCGATAATTGCAATGGGCTTGGTTGTTGTTTTCGGCTCACTCGCCCAGGCCGGAACGGTAACATACACACTCTTTTTCGGTGTGCTCGGAATTGTTGTTGCCGTCTGCGGTGTAATAGGACTTTTTTCCCTTGAGGAGCCGAAAAAAGTTACCCGGACAGAGGAAAGCCGGTCTAACTACTGGAGCGATCTCTTTTACGGCTTTAGGCCATCGGTCATCAGGGAAAACTCAAGGCTTTATATCATACTTTTGGCAAGCTGCATAATTTCGGTTGCGTCACAGGTGTATTCTCCGTATTTGCTCATTTATATTCAATATGTTGTTCTTCCTCAGGGTGGAGATAATCTTGTGACCGCACCCAATATTATCAGTGCCGTTATTTCGGCTCTTGCAATGGCCGGTGGAATTATCGGATTTTTGACGACAAGCAAAAAGAAGAGCCGGGGAAGCTTGCTCCTTGTTTCCGTTTCGTGCTCAATCTGTGGACTTTTTCTCCTCGGCTTTTCAAAGACTATTCCAATGCTTATTCTGTCTGCCGCACCGACTGTTGTCGGATATACAATGCAGGGCATATTGCTCAATTCAACAGTCCGCGACTTCACTCCGCAGGATAAAGCCGGTCAGTTCCAGGGAATAAGAATGATTTTCGGCGTTCTTGTTCCAATGGTTCTCGGTCCGGTTACGGGAGCTCTTGCAATCGAGCATTCTGCCATGACATATATTGATGAATACGGAACAACTCAGACTGTTCCAACAAAGCTTATGTTCACTTTTGCAGCCGCAATTTCGATTGTTGCTTTAGTACCTCTTACTATTCTTATTCGCAAGGGTGTTCTTGCTTCTCCGAACGATGTAGACGTGGAAAATGAACAAAATAACACGGCCGAAGAAGTAATCTGAGAGGGAATGCATTATGCCCAAAAGAGGACAAACAAAGCTGAAGCTTTTGTATATCAAAGATTATCTTGAAGAATTCAGCGATGAAAACAATCCGGTCAGTGCCGATGAGCTGCAGGTGATGCTTGAAAAAAACGGCATTGAATGTGAGCGTAAGTCAATATACAGTGATATTCAGACGCTCCGTGAATACGGAATGGAAATCTTCCGCGTGAGAACGCCTGAAAACGGTTATTATCTTGCCTCTCGTGAATTTGAAGAGCCGCAGCTGAGACTTCTGATTGACGCCGTTCAGGCCGCGAGCTTCATTACGGAGAAAAAGACAAAGGAACTGATAAAGAAAATTGTCTCGCTTTGCAGCGAGGGAACGGCAAAGCAGCTGACGAGACAGGTGTATATCGAAAACCGCTTAAAATGCTCAAACGAGGAGATATATTACAACATTGATGTTCTCAACCGTGCAATAAGAGCACACAGAAAGGTTGAGTTTGTCTATTGCAAGCGCGTCATTACCGGTGATAATATCCGGACGGTTAAAATCAGCGAGCACCGCCATACCGTCAGCCCATATGCGCTCATCTGGTCAAATGATCATTATTATCTTGTTGGAAACAACAGCAAGTACGACAACCTCATGCACACAAGAATTGACAGAATGAAAAAGGTTGAAATGCTTCCGGAGCACTCAAGACCTTTCAATGAGGTTTCGCCGTATAAAGCATATTTTGACATTGCGGATTATGCCGGAAAGCTCTTTAATATGTTCAGCGGAAGCATTAAGCAGCTTGATTTTATCTGTGATAATTCAATTCTTGAGGAAATTCTTGACCGTTTCGGAACCGGAGCGCTTATCACAAGAGATGCCAATGATGATGACCGGTTCAGAATGAGAATTAAAATTGTTGTCAGTGAAGGCCTTGTTTCGTGGATAATGCAGTTTGGAAACAAGATTGAAGTGATTGAGCCGCTTTCACTGCGCAATCAGGTCAAGGAAAGAGCAAGGGAGATTTTCTCTGTTTACACAGACTGAAACCCCGGCGAAAAAACACTGCCGACAGCTTAGAAATATTTAAATAAAGCTGTTGAGAAAAAATTAACTGACTGTTAACAAATGCAGCCGTTAAATATTGTATACTCTCTAAGGTATGTAAAAAAATTAATGAATGGTGGTATGTTTAATGAAAAAGACAGTCTTTCTCACCGGCGCATCGGGAACGATGGGCTTTGCTGGCTTTGAGGAGCTTTACGTCAGACGTAATATGTATAATATTGTCCTCCTCCTCAGAGACAGCAAGAAAAACAGAATTCTCTTTGCTCCTTACATGAACGATCCCAGTATCAGAATAGTTTGGGGCGATCTCACTGCTTATGAAGATGTTCTTGAGTGCATCAAGGGTTCAGATTACGTTCTTCATGTTGGCGGTCTTGTTTCTCCTGCTGCGGACTATTTCCCGAAAAAAACTCTTTTCACAAACGTCACTGCTATGGAAAACATTGTTAACGCCGTTAAGGCTCAGCCGGATCCCGATGCAATCAAGGTTGTTTATATCGGAACCGTTGCTCAGACCGGAGACAGAAACGCTCCCGTTCATTGGGGCAGAACCGGCGACCCGATTCAGATCAGCGTTTATGACCATTATGCAATCAGCAAAACCAAGGCCGAGGCCATTCTTGCCGATTCCGGCCTCAAATATTGGGTATCTCTGCGCCAGACCGGTATTCTTTATGCCGACATTCTCAAGAACATGGATCCCATCATGTATCACGTTCCCATCAACGGAATGCTTGAATGGGCGACTGTTGAAGACAGCGGACGCCTTTGCGCAAAGGTCTGCAATGACAGACTTCCGGAGGACTTCTGGCGCCGATTCTATAACATTAGCTCCGGCCATGACTACAGACTCACAAACTATGAGTTTGAAGTTCTTCTTCTTAATGCTATCGGCATGAAGGGTGCGGATATTCCGAAGAAAATTTTCAACCCGAACTGGTTCATCACCCGTAACTTCCACGGCCAGTGGTATACCGATGCC
Source organism: Ruminococcaceae bacterium UBA6416 (assembly GCA_002438505.1). GTDB lineage: Bacteria > Bacillota > Clostridia > Oscillospirales > Acutalibacteraceae > UBA6857. The sequence goes on from DJPI01000027.1 coordinate 35,927, forward strand.
GATGATCTTGAAAACTATCTCCACTTCAGAGCAAACATTCCCGTTAAGGACTACTTTAAGTCGCTTGCAAAGAAGGCTCCGTTCTATTTCAAATTGTCCGGCCTTGCTCCGATGTCGCTTGTCAAGAAGTTCATGATGGAGCCGATTGCTCACGCTCCGCTTTACGGCACTCTGACATGGATTGAAAACGGCATGAAGGACAGAATCACCGCTTTCTTCGGCTCAAAGGAAGAATACGCTGCAATTCCCAAGACGTGGGATGATTTTGAGGTTATTATTCCTGACAAGGAACATCCGGAAAATCTTCTTGACCACGGCTATGACGAGAGCAAACCCTTTGATAAGCTTACTCTTGCCGACCTCAAAAAGGCTGCCGAATTCAGAGGCGGCGAATGCCTTGCAAAGAAGGCGCCGAAGGATATGTACACTCCGATTAAGTGGAAGTGTGCCTGCGGCTGTGAGTTTGAAATGTCTCCGAACCTTGTTCTCAGAGGCGGCCACTGGTGCCCGGATTGCCTTCCGATGCCTTGGAAGTATGATGAGATTGCAAAGGTTAACCCGTTCTTTGCTCAGGTTTGGTATGCTCACCACAGCAAGGACGAAAACAATGTTTATACCGAAGATATCTATTACGGTTATAACGAAAAATAAGATACACATTTTCCGCTCCTCGATTTCTGAAAATCGGGGAGCTTTTTCGCGTTCCGGACATTTTCACTCGGAAGTCGAATCAAAAAAAGATATTGGCTCAAATGATGACGTGAAAGTTGTCAAAGCCTTTGATTTTTTGTCACAAATATGGTATAATACCTCCGGCAAATCCGCTTGCCGAAATAAGGCTGTTGTTGTTGAGGCAAAGCTCGCTTTCGGCTTATGACTTGGGATATAGCCAAATTTCATAACGTATATGATATTTTGGTACTTTACAAGGATACGTTCTTTTGATAAAATAGACCGAATATGGTTGTAAAGACACATATTTTGCCGGAAACAAATTTTATACGGCTGATGGATGAACTTTTTTCGGCCGGAAACAAAAAATCAGAACTTTTAAATTTATGGATAATTGTTAAAATGAGGAAATGGCATTATGCGAAAATTTGACACAAAGGTTCAGTACCTGAAATATAAGGTACTCAGAGAAGTTGCCCGTCAGGCGTGGAACGGAACTCTTTATGAAAACCTTTTCGATATTCCGAAAATCATCATTCCGGGGAATACTCCGACAATGCGCTGTTGCGTATACAAAGAGCGTGCAATCCTCTCTGAAAGAGTTAAAATTGCAATGGGCGGAGATAAAAGTGATCCGAATGTTATTGAGGTTATTGAAACTGCCTGCGATGAATGTCCGATGGGCGGTTATGAAATTACCAACTCCTGCCGCGGCTGTCTTGCGAATCGCTGCGAGGATGTCTGCAAAAGGGGCGCAATTTCCTTTGACCACAACCACGTTGCCCATATTGACAAATCAAAATGTGTTGACTGCGGAGCCTGCGCAAAGGTCTGCCCGTTTTCGGCCATTGTTAACCGCAAGAGGCCGTGTCAGAGCGCCTGCAAGGTTAAGGCAATTTCAATGGATGAAAACAAGGCGGCAAAAATTAATAACGACAAATGCATCGCCTGCGGAGCTTGTGTTTATCAGTGTCCGTTCGGCGCAATAACGGATAAATCATATATCCTTGAGGTCATTGACCTTCTCAAAAACAGCAATTCAAACTCTGATTATAAGGTGTATTCACTGGTTGCGCCGTCAATTTCAAGCCAGTTTACCTATGCAAAACACGGCCAGGTCATATCCGGCCTCAAGGCACTCGGCTTCCATACCGCGATTGAAGCGGCTCTCGGCGCGGATATCGTTGCTTATCTTGAATCGAAGGAGCTTTTTGAAAAAGGCTTTTTGATGAGTTCGTGCTGTCCGGCATTTGTCAGCTACATTGAAAAGAATTTTCCGCAGCTCAGGCAATATGTTTCACACAATCTTTCGCCGATGGCTGTCATTGCAAAATATATCAAAATCACCGACCCCGATGCAAAGGTTGTTTTCATAGGTCCCTGCACGGCAAAAAAAGCCGAGGTAAGGAAGGACGAGGTCAAAAAATATGTTGACTCTGCGCTGACATTTGAAGAGCTTCAGGCTCTTTTTGACAGCAAGGATATTGACATAACCTCACTTGAGGACGATGTTCTTGACAACGCCTCATATTACGGCAGAATATTTGCAAGAAGCGGCGGACTTTCAGACGCCGTTGCCGAAGGACTCAAGGAGCACAAAATTACGGACTTTGAGCTCAAAGCAACAATCTGCGATGGAATTGAAGAATGCAAAACCGCCCTCATCAAAAAGAGCAAAAATTTCCTTGATTCAAACTTTGTTGAAGGAATGGCGTGTGTTGGCGGCTGCATCGGCGGCGCGGGCTGCTTGACCCACGGCGCAAAGAGCAAGGCCGAGGTTGATAAGTACGGCGCCGAAGCGTATGAAAAAACAATAACCGATGCAATTTCGGTCATTAAGAATATTAAGGAGTGGGACGAGAAATGATCTATAGTTATTATCCCGGTTGTACCTTGAAAACAAAGGCCAAGGATCTGGACATTTACGGAAGAAAAGCGGCCGAAAAGCTCGGTGTAACTCTTGAGGAGCTGCCCGAATGGCAGTGCTGCGGCGGCGTTTATCCGCTTGCAAGCGATGAGGTTGCAACAAAGCTTTCCTCGGTCAGAGCGCTGCTTTCCGCAAGAGAAAAGAACCAGCCGCTTTTGACAATGTGCTCGGCCTGTCATCATGTTATTAAAAGAGTTAATTACGACATGAAAAACAAGCCGGATTTTTCCTCAAAGGTCAACAATTATCTCGGCCTTTTTGAAGAATATCACGGAGAAACAAGGGTGCTGCATTACCTTGAAATGCTCCGGGACGATATTGGCTTTGACAAGCTTAAGGAAATGGTTGAAAAGCCTCTCACCGGAAGGAAAATTGCCGCCTATTATGGCTGTCTGCTTTTGCGTCCGGGCAAGGAGATGGCGTTTGATAACCCGGAAAACCCAACAATTATTGAAAATTTCATCAATGCAATCGGTGCAACTGCCGTTAAATATCCCTTCCGCAACGAATGCTGCGGCGGATATATGACAATGACGGACAAGCCTCTTGCAAGCAAGATGGCAACAATGGTTGTTGATTCAGCAAAGTATAAGGGTGCGGACTGCATCATCACCGCGTGTCCGCTTTGCCTTTATAACCTGAAGCAAAGCAGCAAGGATAAAATTCCTGTGTATTATTTCACGGAGCTTTTGGCAGAAGCTCTCGGTTTAAAGTAAGGAGGGGAAATATATGGATTCAAAGGAACTGTGCAAGGAAGTCATAAGAATCAGCGGCATAGATCCAAGAAAATGCATGAAATGCGGAAAATGCTCGGCAACCTGCCCTGCATTTGAGGACATGGATATCCATCCGCATGAATTCGTTTCAATGCTGTGCGATGAAAGAATTGACAGACTCCTTTCTTCAAAGTCGCTTTGGCGCTGCGTTTCCTGCTTTGCCTGCGTTGAAAGGTGTCCGCGCGGCGTTGAGCCGGCGCGGCTCATTGAGGCCGTCAGGGTCTGCCTGATAAGAAACAGAAACGAGAATTTCATCTCTCCCGATGAAATTCCGGCAATGCTTGATCCGCAGCTGCCTCAGCAGGCGATAGTCAGCACTTTCAGAAAGTTCAGAAAATAAGGAGTGTTAAGATTGCAAAGAATAGGAGTTTTCGTTTGTTGGTGCGGAAGCAATATCGCCGCCACGGTTGACGTTAAAAAGGTTGTTGAAGAAATTAAAAAAGAGTCCGGCGTTGTTTTTGCGCAGGATTACCAGTATATGTGTTCTGAAGCGGGTCAGCTTCTTGTTAAGAACGCAATCAAAGAGCATAAACTGACGGGCGTTGTGATCTGTTCTTGCTCACCGCGAATGCATGAAGCAACATTCAGAAAAGCCGCCTCGTCGGTTGGCCTTAATCCGTACATGGTTGAGGTTGCAAACATTCGTGAACAGTGCTCGTGGATTCACAAAGATAAAGAAGAAGCAACGGAAAAGGCAATCATTCTTGCCCGCGCTGCCGTTGCAAAGGTCAGCCTCAACGCTCCGCTGAAGCCGGGTGAAAGCGCCGTCACAAAAAGAGCGCTCATCATCGGCGGAGGTATCGCCGGAATTCAGTCCGCGCTCGATATTGCCGATGCGGGATATAAAGTTGATATCGTTGAAAGAGAGCCGACTATCGGCGGAAAAATGGCTCAGCTTGACAAAACCTTCCCAACTCTTGACTGCGCCGCCTGCATTCTCACACCGAAAATGGTTGAGGCTGCTCAGCATGAGAATATTACGCTTTACACATATAGCGAGGTTGAAGAGGTCAAGGGCTTTGTTGGAAACTTTGATGTGAAAATCAGAAAAAAAGCGAGGTATGTTGACGAGACAAAGTGTACCGGCTGCGCCGTTTGCACAAACAAGTGTCCGTCAAGAAAAGCCGGAAACGAGTTCAACTGCTCGCTCGACAAGCGTGGCGCAATTTATATTCCCTTTGCCCAGGCCGTTCCGAATGTTGCCGTTATTGATACTGCACACTGCGTTCACTTCAAAACCGGAAAGTGCGGCCTTTGCGAAAAGAATTGCTCGGCAAAGGCTATCGACTTCAATCAGAAGGACGAGATTATTGAAGAAAAGTACGGCGCAATCGTTGTTGCAACCGGATATCAGATAAGCGATGTCACAAAGTATGACGAGTTCCAGTATACCGAGCATCCGGACGTTGTCACCTCGCTTGAGCTTGAAAGACTCATGAATGCCGCAGGTCCCACAAAGGGAACGCTGCTGCGTCCGTCCAACCACGAACATCCGAAGGATATCGTTTTCATTCAGTGCGTTGGTTCAAGAGATATCACCGCAAGGGGCAAGTGCTATTGCTCAAAAATTTGCTGCATGTACACGGCGAAGCACGCGATGCTCATCAGAGAAAAATATCCCGATGTTAAGGTTCACGTTTTTTATATTGACGTCAGAACTCCCGGAAAGAACTTTGATGAATTCTATCGCAGAGCCGTTGAGCAGTACAGCGTTGATTACATCAAAGGCATGGTCGGAAAGGTCTATGAAAACGAAAAGGGCGGCCTGACCGTCAGAGCCGTTAACCTCATCACCAATGAGCGCGTCATGATTGACACGGATATGGTTGTTCTTGCCGCCGCAATCGAACCGAGCAAGGGTGTCAAAAAGGTTGCCTCGATGCTCACCGCAAGCATTGACACAAACAACTTCCTCACCGAGGCTCACCCGAAGCTTAAACCGGTTGAAAGCCCGACTGCCGGTGTGTTCCTTTCCGGTGTCTGCCAGGGACCGAAGGATATTCCGGAAACGGTTTCACAGGCCGGAGCTGCCGCCGTCAAGGTTGTCGGCTTGCTTGCAAAAGATAAGCTTGTCACAAATCCCTGCACGGCAACGCCGAACGAGCTTATGTGCAATGGCTGTTCCTCTTGCGAAAAGGTTTGCCCATACGGCGCAATCACATACATTGAAAAGCTTGTCAATGACCACGGCATTAAGGAAACAAGGCGCATTGCCTCGGTCAACTCGGCTGTCTGCCAGGGCTGCGGCGCCTGCACGGTTGCCTGTCCGAGCGGTGCCATGGATCTTAAGGGCTTCAGCAATAAACAGATAATGGCGGAGGTAGACGCGATATGCAGATAAACGAAAACATTCAACAATCTGAATTCAAGCCGCTCATCGTTGCGTTTTGCTGCAACTGGTGCAGCTATGCCGGCGCCGACCTTGCCGGAACGGGCAGACTTGCCTATCCTGCGGACGTCAAGATTATCAGAGTTCCCTGCTCATGCAGAGTTAATCCGATTTTCATTCTCAAGGCGTTTGAGCGCGGCGCAGACGGCGTAATAATCTGCGGCTGCCACCCCGGCGACTGCCATTACAGCACCGGAAATTACTATGCAAGAAGAAGAATGACTCTCCTTTTTTCAATGCTTGATTATCTTGGCATTGAAAGGGGAAGAACGCGCGTTGAGTGGGTTTCCGCCGCCGAAGGTCAGAAGTTCTCACTTGTCATGAACGATTTTTCAAAGCAGATTCATAAACTCGGCGAGAATAAGAAACTGGGGGATATAAGATGCAAAAAACAGCAGGATTGATTAAAAAGAAAGCTCTTGAGCTTTTGGAAAACGGTACTGTGACGAGGGTTCTTGCGTGGTCAAGGAGCGATGATTTTATATATGAGGTTTCGCCGTCCTTCTTCACAAAGGATAATATCGATGACATGATATATGACAGCTTCTGCGCGGCGAACCTCAGCAAATATCTCATCAAAGCCTGCAAAGAGCAGGAAGAGGGAAAAATTCTTGTTGTCCTCAAGCCCTGTGATACTTACAGCTTCAATGAGCTTCTTTGCGAACACAGAATTGACAGAGACAAGATTTATGTTCTTGCCGTTCCTTGCATGGGAATGATTGACAACGAAAAGCTTTCAAAAAAAGGCTTCTCCGGTGTTTCAAAGGTTATTGACAAAGGCGGTGCGTTTGACGTTTTCTCGCTTGAGGGCGAGCAGAGCACCGAAAAGAAAGACGTTCTCTATGAAAAGTGCCTTTGCTGCAAGGGCAGCGAGCCTGTTACCTTTGACGAAAAAATTGAGCTTGACGGTGAACCGCTTGAAGCAAATGACCGCTTTGCCTGCGTTGAAGAGCTTGAAAACATGACGCCGGACGAAAGATTCGCTTTTTGGCAAAGTCAGCTTTCAAAGTGCATCAGATGCAACGCCTGCCGGAATGTCTGCCCGGCCTGCACCTGCATGAAGTGCGTTTTTGACAACCCAAATTCAGGTGTTGCCGGAAAGGCGAACGAGGATTCCTTTGAAGAAGAGCTTTTCCATATTATCAGAGCTTTTCACGTTGCCGGACGCTGCACGGACTGCGGTGAATGCAGCCGCGTCTGTCCGCAGGGAATCCCGATTCATCTTCTCAACAGAAAGTTCATCAAAGATATCAACGCCCTTTACGGCGAATATCAAGCCGGTGCGAGCCCGGATTCAAGGGCACCGCTTGTCAATTACAGAAATGAGGATGCCGAGCCGTCAATAGTTGAGGAAAGGGGTAACTGAAACGATGTATAAAATTTCAAAAGATAAGCTCTCTTTGCTTTTTTCAGAGATTTCAAAGTCTGCCCCGCTGTATATGCCGATTCTTAAAAACGGACATTCGGACTTTTATCATTGGAATGAAAAGGACGAATACTGCGAAAGCGAGCTTAAAACCGCAAAGTCTGCAAAAGACCTTTTCTTTCCGCAGAGCGAAAATATAATCTCCTTTAAAAAGCATGACGGAAGATTCACCGTTGAAGTGAGTCAAAAAAGCTTTGAAAAATTTGTCCTTTTCGGCGTCAGAGGCTGTGACCTCAAGGGCGTTGAGGTTCTTGACAAGGTTTTCCTTGCCGAGCCGGTTGATGAATTTTATGCCGCAAAAAGGGCGAGCGGAGTAATTATCACAACTGCCTGCTCAAAGCCGGAGGAGACCTGCTTCTGCTCGGCTTTCGGCGTTGACGCTTCCGCTCCCGGCGGAGACGTCACAACGTGGCTTGATGAAAGCAATCTTTATTGGAAAGCAAACACAGAAAAGGGTGAAGACCTGACAAAGTTGCTTTCTTCCGTTCTTTCCGAGTGCGCAGACGAAAGCGCAGAAGGCATTAAAAACGAGATTTCCGAAAAGCTTCAAAAGCTTCCGCTTTCCTCGCTCAGTCTTGACGGCTGGGGTGAAAGCGCCGTTGAGGAGCGCTTTGAAAGCGAAAACTGGAAAAAACTCAGCGAAAGCTGTCTCGGCTGCGGCGCGTGCACTTTTGTTTGCCCAACCTGCCAGTGCTATGACATCAGGGATTATGACACCGGTCATGGCGTCAAAAGATATAGATGCTGGGACTCGTGTATGTATAACGATTTCACAATGATGGCTCACGGCACACCGAGGCCAACTCAAATGCAGCGGTTCAGACAGAGATTCATGCATAAGCTTGCATATTTTCCGGCGAACAACGGCGGCGAGTTTTCCTGCGTCGGCTGCGGAAGGTGCATTAAAAAATGCCCGTCAAAGCTGAACATCGTCAAAGTAATCAGAGCATTCGGAGGCAGTGAAAAATGAATATAGATATTTCAAACGATAAGCTTATACCGAAAATTGCGGTTGTTTCCTCTGTGAGAGAGGATACACCTGACGTTAAAACCTTCCGCATTGTTCCAAAGGAGGGGGAAACGCTTTTTGAGCATGTGCCCGGCCAGTGCGCAATGCTTTCTCTCCCCGGAGTTGGCGAGGCGATGTTTTCAATTACCTCCTCTCCAACGGAAAAGGGCTATAAGGACTTCAGCATCAAGCGCTGCGGAACGCTGACCGAACAGCTCCATATGCTTGAGCCGGGAATGGAAATTGGAATCAGAGGACCGTTCGGACGCCCGTTTCCGGTTGACACCGAGTTCAAGGGAAAGAACCTGCTTTTTGTTGCCGGCGGAATCGGCCTTGCGCCTCTCCATTCGGTCATAAACTATGTCAGACATTTCAGGAAAGATTATGGCAGAATTGATATCCTTTACGGTTCAAGGAGCGCGGATGACCTTGTTGACTATGATGAAATTGTCAACGAATGGTGCAAGGAGGACGGAATCAACGTCTATCTCACCATTGACCGCGAACAGGAGGGCTGGAACGGCCATGTCGGCTTTGTTCCGTCATACTTAAAGGAGCTTGAAATTGCAAAGGACAGCACGGTAATCATCTGCGGCCCGCCAATAATGATCAAATTTGTTCTTGCGGCGCTGCTTGAAATGGGCTTTGACAAGACCCAGGTTTACACAACGCTTGAACTTAAAATGAAGTGCGGAATCGGAAAATGCGGAAGGTGCAATATCGGCAAAAAGTACGTCTGCAAGGACGGCCCGGTTTTCCGCTTTGATGAAATCGATGAATTGCCCGATGAATATTAAGGGAGGTCAGTAAAAATGGAAAAGATGGTTAATATCTACCTCATGGGAAAAAAGTATGAGGTGCCTGCAACATTGACTATTATGACGGCAATGGAATATGCGGGATATAAATATGTTCGCGGCTGCGGCTGCCGCAACGGCTTCTGCGGAGCCTGCGCAACAATATACAGAATCAAGGGTCAGTTTGACGTTAAAACCGGCCTTGCTTGTCAGACTCAGGTTCAGGACGGAATGTATGTTTCAACTCTGCCGTTCTTCCCGACCAAAAAGGCCGAGTATGATATCAACAAAATTAAGCCCACAGAGCAGATCATGATGGAGCTTTATCCTGAAATTTACAGCTGCATCGGCTGCAATGCCTGCACAAAGTCCTGCACTCAGAGCCTTTCCGTAATGCAGTATATCGCATACGCGCAGCGCGGCGAATATGAAAAATGCGCCGAGGAATCCTTTGACTGTGTTGCCTGCGGTGTTTGCAGCTCAAGGTGCCCGGCCGGTATCTCACATCCGCAGGTTGCGGTTCTTGCAAGGAGACTCACCGGAAAATATATTGCGCCCGAATCGAAACACCTGACGAAAAGGGTTGAGGAGATCAAGCACGGCGAATATGATGATCTCATTGAGCAGGTTATGCAAAAGCCGATTGAGGAACTCAAGGAATTATATAACAACAGAGACATCGAGGAATAAGGGGGTAGAAAAATGCTGACACATGAAATGATGGAATCAATCAAAAAGGTTGAGGCAACAAGAGCGGAAAGAATTGGCATGGATTTGCCAAAAATGTCTGCTGAGGAAAAATCAAAATTGCTCAAGCAGTATCACCCCGATTTCCGCGAGGACGGCTTTGAAGTTCTGAAGGTTGGCCCAAACAAGGGTGAAAAGGTTCCAAAGCAGCTTTGCCACCTTCTTCAGGGTCAGAGCCGAATCAGCGGAAAAAGCATTGACCTTCACAAGGTTGATTATGACGTTGACGTTCTCATTATCGGCGGCGGCGGAGCCGGTGCTTCGGCTGCGATTGAAGCTCAGGCCGCCGGTGCAAATGCAATGATTGTCACAAAGCTCCGTCTCGGCGATGCAAACACAATGATGGCTGAGGGCGGAATTCAGGCTGCGGACAAGGAAAACGACTCCCCGATGCGCCATTATCTTGATGCGCTCGGCGGCGGCCACTTCTTCAATGTTCCGGAGCTTCTTGAAAAGCTTGTTATGGACGCGCCAGGCGCAATCAAGTGGCTCAATGAGCTCGGCGTAATGTTCGATAAGGAAGCTGACGGAACAATGGTCACAACCCACGGCGGCGGAACATCAAGAAAGAGAATGCACGCCTGCAAGGACTATTCCGGCGCGGAAATCATGCGCGTTCTGCGCGATGAAGTTTGGAACAGGGAAATTCCCGTTGTTGATTATACCGCGGCCATTGAACTCATTAAAGACGAGGCAGGAAAAGTTGCCGGTGCCGTTCTTGAAAACATGGAAACCGGCGAGCTTCTTGTTGCAAAAGCAAAAACGGTCATTATTGCAACCGGCGGAGCCGGCAGACTTCATTATCAGGGCTTCCCGACCTCCAACCATTACGGCGCAACGGCAGACGGCCTTGTTCTTGCATACAGAGCCGGTGCAAGTCTGCTTTATGCCGACACAATTCAGTACCATCCGACCGGCGTTGCTTTTCCGAGACAGATTTACGGCGCACTTGTTACGGAAAAAGTTCGCTCGCTCGGCGCACAGCTTGTCAATGTTGACGGCGTTGCATTCATGAATCCGCTTGAAACAAGAGACGTTACCGCTTCCTGCATCATCAGGGAGTGCACAACGAACAAAAAGGGTATTCCAACCTCAAGCACACGTTTCGGCGTTTGGCTTGACACTCCGATGATTGACCTCATCAACGGTGAGGGCACCATTGAAAAGCGTATTCCGGCAATGCTGCGTATGTATCTTGAATATGGCATTGACATGAGGAAAGAGCCCATTTTGGTCTATCCGACTCTCCATTATCAAAACGGCGGAATCAAAATTACGCCGGACGGAATGAGCAACCTTGAAAACCTCTTTGTTGCCGGAGAGGCAGTTGGAGGAATTCACGGAAAGAACAGACTTATGGGCAACTCGCTTCTTGATGTTATCGTTTTCGGAAGGAATGCGGGTCAGCATGCGGCCGCAAAGGCTAAGGAAACAGCCCAGACAGGTGAGCTCACCCTCGGCCACATCTATGACTTTGAAGCCGAAATGAAAAAAGCCGGTGTTGAAATCGACTGCATTTCGCCGAAGCTTCTTCCGACCTATACCCACGGAAGCAAGCGTAACATTGAAAACAACTGAGGTGATTAATGATGAGAGAAATAGACGTTAAACAGCTCACTTCCAACATTAAGGAAATGTGCATTGAAGCCACACATTATCTCACGCCCGATATGAAAAAAGCGCTTCAGGACGCAAAGGAAAATGAAATTGCGCCTCTGGGAAAGCAAATTCTTGAACAGCTTCAGGAGAACCTTGAAATTGCCGGAAAAGAAATGATTCCCATCTGTCAGGACACCGGAATGGCCGTTGTTTTCCTTGAAATCGGCCAGGACGTTCACCTTGTTGGCGGCGACCTCACCGAGGCGGTCAATGAGGGCGTTCGCCGCGGCTATGTTGACGGCTTTTTGCGCAAATCCGTTGTTGGTGATCCGCTTCTGCGTGTCAACACAAAGGACAACACACCGGCAATAATTCACACGGAAATTGTTCCCGGCGATAAGGTTAAAATCACCGTCTCACCCAAGGGCTTCGGAAGTGAAAATAAGAGCAGAATCTTCATGCTCACACCGGCCGACGGAGTTGAGGGCGTTAAAAAGGCGATTCTCACCGCCGTCAATGATGCAGGTCCCAACGCTTGCCCTCCGATGGTTGTTGGTGTTGGAATCGGCGGAACATTTGAAAAGTGTGCATTGCTTGCAAAAAAAGCGCTCCTCAGGAATGTTTCCGAGCATTCTGAGCTTCCGCATATCAGAGAGCTTGAGGAAGAACTGCTTGAAACAATCAACAAGAGCGGAATCGGCCCGGGCGGTCTCGGCGGCTCAACAACAGCTCTTGCGGTGAACATCAACACATATGCAACGCATATTGCCGGTTTGCCTGTTGCAATAAACATCTGCTGTCATGTTAACAGACACGCAGTCAGAGATATATGAGGTGACGGTCATGGACAGAAAAATCAATGTACCTTTGAGCAAAGAGGATGCGGCAACGCTTCGTACCGGCGACTATGTTTATCTCACCGGAACGGTTTATACCGCAAGAGACGCGGCACACAAAAGAATGGATGAGGCTCTCAAAAAGGGCGAAAAACTTCCGTTTGATGTCAACGGAAACGTGATTTATTACATGGGACCCTCTCCGGCGAGGGAGGGCAGACCAATAGGCAGCGCAGGCCCGACAACGGCCGGAAGAATGGATCCGTATGCGCCCGAACTGCTTGACCTCGGTCTTCGCGGAATGATTGGAAAGGGAAGAAGAACAAAGGAAGTTGTTGATGCAATCGTCCGCAACAAAGCCGTTTACTTTGCTGCCGTCGGCGGAGCCGGTGCGCTGCTTTCCCAGTGCATCAAGTCGTCTGAGGTTATCGCATATGATGACCTCGGTGCGGAAGCGATAAGGAAGCTTTATGTTGAAAACTTCCCCGTTATCGTTGTTATTGACAGCGAAGGAACGAATCTTTATGACATTGCGCTTGAAAAGTATAAAAAGCTTTGATTTGAAAGGAATTTAAAATAATGGCGGAAATTCTTGAAACAATAATGCTCATCTGCTTCGGCTGCTCGTGGCCTATGAATGCCTATAAGAACGCAAAAGCGAAAAGCGCAAAGAACATGAGTCTTTCGTTCACCATTCTCATCATCACCGGCTACGTTGCCGGAATTATTGCAAAGTTTGTTGCAATAAGCAACGGAACCATTGCAACCGTTACCGGAAAAACAATTTTTGTTATTGCGGTGTACTTCCTCAATCTTGTCATGGTTTCGGCCAATGTTGTGATTTATTTCATCAACAAAAAATATGACAAGCAGGCCGAGGCCGCTGCGGCAAAGAAATAAAGCAATAGTAAAAGGGAACTGATACGGGTGTGATCAGCTCCCTTTTTTCTCTTAAACTTCAACCGTGCCTTTGATACCAAACTTTGAAAGAACTCTTGCGCATTCATTCACGGGAAGACCCATAACGGTGAAATAATCACCGTTTATTTTTTTAACAAGAACACTGCCGAGCCCCTGTATTCCATATGCTCCGGCCTTGTCCATCGGTTCCTTTGTTGCAATGTATGAACGGATTGTTTCATCGGAAAGGGGATAGAACTCAACTTTCGTGCAGGAGAGGAAGCCCTCGCTTTTTTCTCCGTCCGTGATGTATACTCCGGTGAAAACCTCATGCTCACGTCCGGAAAGGCTTTTGAGCATTGAAAACGCCTCAGATTCGTCTTTTGGCTTTCCGAGGATTTTTCCGTCAAGGGCAACAACCGTATCACAGCCGAGAACAACGGCGCCTTTGTTCATTCTTGAAACAAAAAGCGCCTTTCTTTTTGAAAGCTCCTTAACGGCTTCTCCTGCGCCAATGCCGCTTTCAAGCGTTTCGTCCGCATCGGAGGGAATCACTTCAAACTGATATCCGGCAAGCGAGAGCAGCTCGCGCCGCCTTGGAGAATTTGAGGCAACGATAAATCTTTTCATATCTTGCCCTCCGAAAGGAGCTTTTCTGTTTTGAGAACAAGGGCAACGGTTTTGCTGTCCGTAATGGTGCCGTCCATAACAAGCTCCACAGCCTTTTTGAGCGGTATTTCCTCAACGGACAAAAATTCACCCTCATCGAGGTGCTGCTTTGTTTTTCTGAGTCCACGGGCAAAGTAAAGGTGAATAATTTCCGAGCAGTAAGCAACGGTTGGATAGATCTCGCCCATAGGAATAACCTTTTCGGCCGTTACTCCGCACTCCTCCTCAAGTTCGCGAATACCGGCAAAAAGGGGATCTTCCCCCTTTTCAAGCTTTCCGGCCGGAAGCTCAAGAAGAACGCGGCCGTACGGATAGCGGAACTGGCGGACAAACAAAAGGCCGCCGTTATCCGTCAGAGCGGCAACGCAGACGCCGCCGTGGTGTTCAACCAGTTCACGGTGGGTTGTTTTTCCGTTTGGAAGAACAACGGTGTCATTGTAGACATTGATGATTTTTCCCTCAAAGACGGTTTTTCGGTCTATTTTTTTTTCAGTGAATTCCATTATTGACAGCTCCTTTCGGAATATTGCAGACAACCTTTTGAATATAAATCAGTAGCCGCCGAAAAAATCGGCAACATAACAGGCTTGGGATGTGTTTATATGTATAATGAAAATATAAGTGTTCCTTTTGATTATGAGCAGAGCAAAAAGACGGTTGAAGCGTTGGCGAGGAAATTCCCTTTCCTTTCTGTTGACGTTGTTGGGCGAACCTGCCTCGGACGTGCAATTTTTGCGTTCACCGTTGGGAACAAAAGCAATCGTGTCCTGCTCGCCGGCGGCTTCCACGGCTCGGAGTGGCTGACCTGCCTTGCGCTTTTCCGCTTTACCGAGCGGCTGTGCCGCGCAATCGAAAAAAAAAGTCAGCTTTGCTCGGTCGATGTTTCAAGGGCGTTTTCGGAGCTTGGCGCGGTGATAATCCCTTGCGTTAACCCGGACGGAGTTGAAATTGCCGTCCACGGGCCTTCGGGCGCCAGAAGTGCGCGCGGCTTTGTTGAAAGTCTCGGCTGTAAGGACTACCGAAAATGGAACGCAAATGCAATGGGTGTTGACATCAACCATAATTTCAACGCCGGCTGGGAAATACTGCGCCGGATGGAGGAGGAACAGGGGATTAAAGAGCCGGCGCCGCGCCGGTTCGGCGGCTTCCACGCGGAAAGCGAGAGTGAAACAAAGGCGCTGACAAGGCTTTGCCGTCTCATTCCGTTCCGTCAGGCAATGGCCGTCCATTCGCAGGGAGAAGAGCTTTATTGGCAATATGGTGATGAAACGCCTTCTCAGGCGCACATGATGGCAAAAATACTTGCCGATTCATGCTCATATCGCCTTGTTGAAAACGCCGGGCTTGCTTCCCACGGGGGCTTCAAGGACTGGTTCATCAGCGAGTTTTTCCGGCCAGCGTTCACTCTTGAAATTGGAAAGGGCGAAAATCCGCTGCCTTTTTCAGACCTTGATGAAATTTACAGCCGCATTGAGGAAACATTCACAATTTTTGCTCTTATGTAAGAAAACGCCATTTAAATTAAAGAAGTTTGTCCTTTTCAACCGCAGCCTGAACAGCGTCTGCAACGGAAAACTCAAAGCCGTTCTTTTTGAGCGCAAGAACGCCCTCAATGGTTGTTCCGCCCGGTGAGCAGACTCTGTCCGTCAGCTCCATCGGGTGTTCTTTTGTTTCAAGAATCATTTTTGCGGAACCGAGAACGGCTTGAGCGCAGATTTCAAGTGCCTGCGCTTTCGGCATACCGTTTTTGACTGCCGCACGTGCCATTGCGTCAATGAACATATATGCAAAGGCGGGTGACGAGCCGCCGATTACGCCGAAAAGCGGAAACATGCTTTCCGAAAGGGACACGGCCGTTCCAAAGGAATTGCACATTGACTCGGCAAAGGCAACATCACCCTCGGTTGCGTTTTCGTTCGGGCAGTATGCGCTGACCGCCTCGCCGACCGTTGCATTGATGTTTGGCATAATGCGCACAAGCCGGATCTCATCATGAAGCCGTTCTTCAATAAAAGAGAGGGGCTTTCCGGCCGCAATGGAGATTACGAGCGGATTTTTTTCTTTAATAATTGTCCGCAGCGGTGAGATTACTGAGGCGAGTACATTCGGTTTGACCGAAAGAACAACACGGTCACAGTTTTCAATAAGCTCAGCCGCACTTTCAAAAACGGAGAGTCCGAATTTTCCGGCGAGCGCCTGAGCTTTCGGTGTGCTGATATCAAAAACGCCGATGTCTTTTCCTTTGAGTGTTCCGGAAGAAACAAGGCCGCTTATCATTGCCGAGGCCATGTTTCCGGTTCCGATGAATCCTGTCATATTGTTTCAGCTTCTTTCTTTGTCATTAATAGCTTGATTTTTCATTCTGTATTTTACCACAAAAGGCGCCGGTTTTCAACAGCGGATTGTCATTCAACGCCCGTCAGGTCAAAGTCCGGAATATACTGCTCTTTTGCCGAGTCAAGCTCCTGCAAAAAAATATTTTCAAAGCCAAGCTCAACAAGACAGTCAACGGCCTTTTCATATTCTCGCTTTGTGATTCTTCTTTGAAGCTCCGGAAAATCCTCAAGCTTGCCGCAGGGCGTGTATTGCGCCATGAGGCTGATGTATGTTTTTGTGCCGAGATTGTCTTTTATCCATTCAAAAATACGCCTTGACTGGTTGACGTTCTTCGGAAGAACAAGGTGACGGATAATAAGCCCCTTTTTCATAAGTCCGTTTTCAAAAACGTCCTCCGGCTGATTTTTACGCATTTCGAGTATAGCCTTTGACGCGGCGTCAAAGTAATCCGCGGCTTTGCTGTATCGCAGGGAGCGTTCCGGGTCAATATATTTCAGGTCGGGCAGCCAGACGTCAACAACATTTGAAAGCCTTTTAATCGTTTCAACGCTTTCATAGCCGCCGCAGTTATACACCACCGGAACGGGGGAGCGATATCTTTCAAGAACATCGGCGAGCCTTTCTGCGTATTGAGTTGCGGTGACAAGGTTGAGATTGTGTGCGCCGGAGCTTATCAATGAATCAAAAATTTCCGTCAGTTTTTTTTCGGTGATTTCTTTTCCGCGTTTGGCGCGGCTGAGCTCATAGTTTTGACAGAATACGCATCTGAGGTTGCAGCCGGAAAAAAAGACAGCACCGCTGCCGTTTGTTCCGCTTATCGGCGGCTCTTCCCAAAAGTGCTTCGCCGCCCGGGCAACAACAAAGCTTTCCCCAACGCCGCAAAATCCGTGCTGTTCGCTGCGGTCAACGCCGCATTTGCGCGGACAGGCATTGCATAACATTTCAAACCACTTCCTTTGAGTAAACGCTGATGAATCAAGAAAACAATTTAAAAATATTCTATCACATTCCGAACGATTTTACCAGATGAAATTGACTTTTGGTGCCGGTATGAATATAATTGAATGGTAAACTATCTGCTTGTTTATCACCGCTTTTGAGGGAGGAAAGTCCATGCTTTTGGCAATAGATATCGGAAACACTAACATCACACTCGGTGCGTACCGCGATGAAGCGCTCCTTTTTGTTTCAAGAATGTTCACCGCACGGCAGAAAACAAGCGATGAATTTGCCGCTGACCTTTTGAATGTTTTTAAGCTCTATGAGGTCAGTTCAGGCGATTTTTCAAAAGTTGTCATGAGCTGCGTTGTTCCGGAGATTGAAGAAAGTGTAATTCGTGCCGTGAAGATGATAACGGGGAAGATGCCCATCATTGTCGGAACGGAAAACCACGGCAGTTTTGAGGTGGATGTTCTCCCTGTTTCCGCAATCGGAGCCGACCTCATCTGCGCCGCCGTTGCGGCAAAAGCGAAGTATTCGCTGCCGTGCCTTGTTGCCGACCTTGGAACGGCAACAAAAATTATCGTTGTTGATGAAAACGGAAAGTTTGTCGGCTGCACAATTTCGCCCGGCGTGAAAATTTCAATGGACGCTCTTGCAAAGCACGCCTCGCTCCTTCCTTCTGTCAGCTTTAAGGCGCCGAAAAAGGCGGTTGGCGCCAATACGGACGAATGCATCCGATCCGGCGTTGTTTTCGGAACGGCTGCAATGCTTGACGGACTTATTGCGCGCATTTCATCCGAGCTGTCGCTCAAAAATGCAGCCGTTGTTGCAACCGGAGGCTACAGCAAAGGAATCATTCCCTGCTGCGAAACAAAAATAATCTATGACGAAAACCTGCTTCTTGACGGACTGCGTGAAATTGCCCGGTGAAAAGAAAAAAATTTGAACAAAAATCAAAAACCCTCTTGACGAAGGTAGAAGTTTGTGATAAACTCTTAATACCTCTGAAAGAGGGCTTTATTTTTGTGTCTGGATTCAGAGGGAGGCCTTAATGGTTCTTTTGCGGTTTGTTTTTCCCCGCAAAAGCGCCGCAATAATCCTTTTAATGGAGGTGCCGTTCATGAGAGTAAAAGTTACTTTGGCTTGCTCGGAATGCAAGCAGCGCAATTACAACACAATGAAAAACAAAAAGAACAATCCTGACAGGTTGGAGATGAACAAGTACTGCAGATTCTGCAAGAAACACACTCTCCACAAAGAAACCAAATAATCGCGGGAGGTTAGAGTAATGGCTGACAAAGAAAAAAAGGCTGCTCAGGGCTCGAAGGTTGAAAAGGCCGCAACCGAAGAAAGCAAGGCTGCTGAAAAGGTTGCCAAGGCTGCCAAGGGCGCTGATAAAAAATCAGGCAAAGCAAAATCTTCCGAAAAAGGCGGAAAGGTTAAGGACTTCTTCAGACACTTTAAGGGTGAAACAAAGAAGATCGTTTGGCCTGACGCAAAAACCGTGCTTAAAAGCACAGGCATTGTTATCCTTGTTGTTGCCGTTGCGGCAATCATCATCTTTGCCATTGACCAGGGTCTCGGCGCCGGTGTAACAGGCCTCAAGTCCCTTGCAAACCGCGGTGAAACCACCACGTCTGAAGCGGCGGCTGATGATCATGATCATGACCACGAGGAGGACGAAAGCACAACCAAGGCTGATTCTTCAAAGGAATCCACCACAAAGGCTGCTTCCTCAACTGAGGGAACCACCGCCGAAAAAACGTCGGAAAGCAAAGAAAGCAGCGTAAGCGAAGCAGCAAAATAATTCAGTTTTTCCGGAGGTGTAACGATGGCAGATAACGCCAGATGGTTTGTTGTGCACACCTATTCGGGCTACGAAAACAAAGTAGCCTCAAACATCGAAACGGTTGTTGAAAACCGCAAGATGCAGGATCAGATCTTCGAGGTGAAAATTCCAACGGAGATCGTTACCGAGATTAAGGATGACAGCAAAAAAGAGGTTGAGCGCAAGCTCTTCCCCGGATATGTTATGGTCAAGGTTGCCTGCGCATACAGAAAGCGCAGCGAGTTTGAAGACGAGGAGCTCACCATGACCGATGAGGCGTGGTATGTTATCCGCAATACACGCGGTGTTACCGGCTTTGTCGGCCCGGGAAGCAAACCCGTTCCCCTCACAGACGAGGAGGTTGTCAAGCTTGGAATTGAACAGAGATCCGTTGAAGTCAATTACAAGGTCGGAGACCTTGTCAACATTCTCAGCGGCCCGTTCGATGGCTATAGCGGTATTGTTGACAGCATTGATTTGACCAAGCAGGTTGTTGTTGTCATGATCTCAATGCTCGGCAGGGAGACCCCCGTTGAGCTTGAACTCGACCAGATTGAGGTCGCAGTTGATTAATGTGATAATTTTCGGCTTTTGCCGTTTATTATGACGAGGGAACGCTTTCGTTCCCTGTGGGAGATTTGCAAAACTCATGCAAGTCGCCATCAACCACATATATTTGGAGGTGCAAAAAATGGCTCAAAAGGTTGTAGGCTTAATTAAGCTCCAGATTCCCGC